>DATDUF010000058.1:0-14110 GCA_035290485.1 Candidatus Nanoarchaeia archaeon | reverse complement strand
ATATCACCGCGGTATTCGATCAAGATGAATTTTGCTTCTGCACCTAAATCTTTTCTCAAATCTATGCCGTGAAAATAGACTTTTATCTCGCGGTCATCCAGCTCTACAATATTTTTCAATTTGTCTCGCGCTTCTTTAGCCAGCAGCTGGGCTCCTTCTTTGCTCAGACGGACAGAATTGCCTTTGATTTCAGCTACATACAAGCCGAATTTATCCACTCGCAATTTTTGCAGATCGATCTTGCCGATGTCTTTATTGATCAGAGAGAGTCTTCCATCTTTGTTTTGCAGGTAAGCATAATCTCCGGTGAAGAAAGCGCCGTAGGTCTCTTCAAAAACCTGGCGGATTCGTTTGATGTCCCGGGAATTGAGGATAGTAAGAGTTTGCATTATCCCACTCCCCATACTGGGTTTTCTCTTCGCTTGATCTCCGCGATCTCTTTCAAAACTTCTAGCTCTTTCTTGGATAAATGTTTCTTCAGCTCTTTTAATTTCTTAAAATCATCTTCGGGAATATCAGTATAGAGGTAATCGCCCTCTTTCATCTGCCGCCCGATGGTAACGCCGTCCATGGCCATAGCTAACTGCTTGCCTTGTTCTGCCACAGTGACTGATTCTTGCGCTTCGCCTAAACTCTTGACGGTAGAAATGCGCATTCCATCTCCGCGCATGATCGGATCGCCGGTTCTGATCCGGCCTACTTCTATGTCCACGCCCATGATAGCAGGATTGCTTTGCCTAAAGATATATCCTTTCATGGCCAAGAATTTACAAGGACGGACTAAATTGGCTAACTCTCGTTTCTCAATTTCTTTCTTTAAGTTGTCAACATATTTTTCGTAATCCTCAATGGTCTTGTAAATGACTTCATTTAAAATCAGGGTTAATCCTTTTATCTTGGCGTGTTCAGCGACGTCGGGTGCGAGTTTAAGATTGAAACCTAACAAGACGCCGGTAAATTCATCTTTCTCTTTGAGAGACTCCAGTTTAGAGAGATCTTTTTTAGTTACATCTCCTAAGGAAGCAGAAGCGATGGGAATATTTTTTTCTTCCAGCAAATGCCGTAATGCTTCTAAACCCCCGATGGTGTCGGCTTTGATCATCACGCCTTGATCAGTTTCTACTAAGGAAATAACTTCTTCTACCTGCTGCTGCACTTCTTGTTTTAATTTTTCAATTTCATCCGCTTTTCCTGAGGAACTGCGAAGCGGCATGCCGGCAATGGCAGTTTCAAAACCGGGAGCAGCAATCTTAACTCCAGTAGCGGCAGTAACTTCTTTGACATTTTGGAATTTGCTTTTCTTTTCGCGCATCTCTGCTAATTCAGCCGGTTCCAAGAGTGCGCGGATCTTAGTGACGATAGGCTGCCCAATATTTCCAATGACAATAGTATCGTTAACCCGTAATTTTCCGTTAAAAATTATGCAATCTAAGGTTATTCCTAAACCTTTTTCTTCTTTCACTTCTAAAATAGTTCCTTCACATGATCCCTTTTCGTTTATCTCCAGCTGCTTCTCCAAATATTTCTGCGCCAGCCCGGTCAGCACCATCAATAGTTCAGGAATTCCCTGTCCAGTCTGAGCAGAAACCGGTACAATGGCAATCTGCTGGGTGAAATCATTGACTCGATCAAAGCGCTCTGACTGCAAACCGTGTTCGCCGACTTGGCCAACTATCTCATACATTTTTTTTTCAAAATTTCCCTGAAGATTGTAATCCATAGAATTGATATTATCTAATAGGAATTTTTTCTGATCATATTTCCAGCCATGAAGCAGGTCAATTTTGTTAGCAGCAATGATAAAAGGAACTTTATTGGCTTTGAGGATTTCGATAGACTCAGCGGTCTGCGGCTTAAAGCCTTCATTGACATCTACCACGAGAATAGCAATATCGGCTAAAGAGCCGCCGCGTTTTCTGAGCGAGGTGAAAGCAGCATGTCCTGGTGAATCGATGAATAATAAACCTGGGATAGTTAAGCCTGATTTGATAGCATTCAGAAGCGAACCGCAGATAGTCTGGATGGTTTTGATAGGAACAATGCTGCAGCCAATCGCCTGAGTGATGCCGCCTGCCTCTCTGGCTACCACAGCAGTTCCTCTGATGCGATCTAAGATGCTGGATTTGCCGTGATCAACATGTCCGAGTACAGTTACAATTGGCCTGCGCGTGCTCATGGGTGGTAAAGCTGAATAGTTCTTTTTAAATTTACTCCTCTGTCTTGCTGATACATAGAATTTATAAATGGATATTTGTGTTTTCTAAAAATTAGGTTGTGAAATTATGGTAGAAGAAAATAAGACTGAAGAGAATGTCAGCATGGGCAGAGGTATTGTTTATTCGCTCACTGGAGCGGCCATCGGTGCATTCTTTGGCTCTTTACGGCCTTCCGAAATGGGATTGACTCTCGAGGATGTAGCCATGATGGCAGGAGCGGGTGGACTAGGACTGTTGGTCTCAACGAAGGTGATCGCAAAAAAATCTACCTCTTATGCTTTACAGGCAAGCGCTTGTACCACTTTTGGGATAGCAGTAGGGGAAACGCTCGGTTATTACTTACGGAATCATTAGGTTGAAGCATGGAAAAATACAGAATCTTATACACTGACAAACACCATAAAGTGGTGGCTATCAAATTTGCTCATCATAGAAGAGATTATGTTGCGGGTGACTTTTATGTTCGAGCAATTAAAGGGACTACGGAAATCCAAAAGCATAACCAAAAACATACCTCTAATGATTATACTCCTCCTTATAAGATTAATGAAGTTATGCATTTTATCAAAAAGATTGCAAAATTTGGGGAAGTCCGTGATTGTCTTGGATTACGGTTAGAAGATGAGCAGAGTTATCTTGATTTTAATCAGCCGATCAGATTTAGAACTATCCCTGCACCAAATCCAATCCAGGCCATAGATACCACGGCGATCAGATACAATACCTGGGAAGAAGATACTCGGCATATTTTGTCTGTCGTGTGGGGGGAAGATATCGCAAGGAAGAAAGTAGACGAATACAGACTGCCAGAATATCTTGTAGAATTAGGCACTTTAGAACAAAAAATCAGGAAGTAAAATGAATTAGTAATTAATTCTTCAAAAGATTTAAGTTATATCTTTCTTTTTCTGAGTGTATGTCAATCGTAACTGAAGGCTCCTGCAAAATAAATGTCGAACTTTTACCTAAAGATGTGCATGCCCAGATGGAAGTATTTTACAACCCGGTGATGGCTTCCAATCGCAATATTGCTATTCTGCTGCTGAATTCAATTGATAATGAAAGCATGAATATTGCTTCTCCCTTGGCTGGCTCGGGGATTCGCGAGCTGCGATTTCTGCAGGAATTGAACCCAGGAAAGGTACAGAATATTTTTGTGAACGACATAAAAGAGAATTTTCCGGCAGTGATAGAAGAGAATCTTACTTTGAATAAGGTTACTAAAAAACTAAAAGAAAAACTAATAATTCACAATGATGATGCCAACTTGTTTTTATTGAATCAAGTTAAACATCATATTGATGAGCAATTCTGCGGCTACTTTGATTACATCGATATCGATCCTTTTGGCAGCCCAAATCCTTTTTTGGCTGCTGCAGTCGCTCGCATAACCCGAGGGGGGATTATTGCAGTAACGGCAACTGATACTGCTGCGCTTACCGGTACCTATCCGAAAGTTACCAAGCGAAAGTATTGGGCTAAGGCAGTCCGTAATTATATGATGCATGAAATTGGGCTGCGCATCTTGATTCGTAAAGTGCAGTTGCAGGGCGTGCAGTTTGATAAAGCGTTGATACCGATATTAGCATATCACAAAGATCATTATTTTAGGATCTATTTCAGGAATGTGAAAGGCAAAGAACAATGCGACCAGCTGCTGAAAGAGCATAAGTATCTGCTGTTTAATTCGAAGACTTTGGAGTTTAAGACCAGTGATTTTAATCTGGAGAAGGGATTCGAA
The DNA here is from genome assembly GCA_035290485.1 of Candidatus Nanoarchaeia archaeon. GTDB lineage: Archaea > Nanobdellota > Nanobdellia > Woesearchaeales > GW2011-AR9 > JACPIL01. Next base: position 10,153 of record DATDUF010000058.1, on the reverse strand, counting down.
TACTTCGGTCCCCTGTGGACTGGAAAATTATTTGATAAAAAGCTAATTGCAACGATGAAGAAAGAAAATCCTTTTCCGCAGGAAGAAAAATTTTTGGATTTGCTATATCAAGAGTCAAAGAATGACATAGTTGGATTTTATGACCTGCATGTGATCGCCAAGAAATATGGCGTAGAAACAACTAAACTGGAACCGGTTTTAAAGAAAGTGAAGGGAGTTAGGACGCAATTTTCAGGAACGGGAATTAAGACTAAGGCAGGGATTAAAGATGTTGTAAAAGCTATTAAGCAATAAAAATATTCTACTTTATCTCCGTCAGCTTGTAACTAACCACAAACGGATAGGATAAAGCAATTACTCCAAATAAGATAAAGACCGGTAAATAGCTTTCCAGCGAAAATAATAGCACTGTTAAAGCCAAGGTCAGTACTCTACCCACGTTCAGGAAGAATTCTCTTACTTGCCAGAAGTTCATGTCCGGAACTCTGCTGTCGAGAGCAATTGCTAGACGCAATGGTGAGGAAACGACATAAATAATGTTAAAGAATCCCACCATCACAAACCAGATAAGATTGCTTCTGGCTAAGGGCAAGGTAAAAATGGAGAGTGACATCAATAAGAAAAGTACAAAGATGAATATTTTTCTTTTTTGGGTATGATCAGAATTGCGCGAAAGTATCATTCCAATTACAAATCCGAGCAGACCAAGATAACTAAGAAAATACCCTACTTCAGTAGTGTTCTTCAAAAAGAGCAAGGCATAGACGACGATGACGATGCCGTTGAAATATTGCAGCGCTCCTTCGAGCATAGTGATGGTTTTCAATCCTTTGAAACTGTGTATATTTTTTTTGAAAGAAATAGTGGATATTTTTCTGCAGGAATTTTCTTAAGAACAAAAAATAAAGGAAGCGAGTATAGTACTGCGGCAATTCCAAATAACCAAGGGTATCCCCATTTGCTTACTGCAACTGCGCCCAATAAGGGCATGATCATGGCAATTATGCCTGGGGCAACCATGTATAAGGATGAATCTGTAGCGTTAGTATTTTTACTGGAGTGGAGAAAAAATAAATAATTGAGAGGAAGCCAGAAAAGGATCAAATTCAGAGCTGACAAAAAAGCATAGGTATAAAATGATATTGATGCAGGTAGCAAAGCTAAGGACAACAAAGCCAGACTGAAGACTAGCAATCCAGCAGTAAGATAGCGTCGTACTGAAAAAGTTCTTATGAAAGGAATCAGCAGCAGCCCGACTGAGGCATAGATAGTATACATCAAAATAATCGCGCTTAAGGAAAAGCCGCGTTCTTTGAAATAAAAAGGAATAAATGAAGAACAGAAGTTGGCGCAGATGGAAAAAAGCAGTAGCAGAAAAAAACCGACTTTGACCCGAGAGAAGTATAATTCTGGATTGCGTAAGTTTCTAAGAGCATCGAAGTATCGTTTCACTGTTTACCCTTAATTTAGAGGGTGCTTTTTATGGTTTTCTGTGGAAGGATTTATAATTTCAAAAAAAATTCAGTTTTTATGAAGAAGAAAAAGCCTGCAACTAACCCAAAATTATCTTCTCAGCAGTGCCAGGTCTTGTATGAAAAAGGCACAGAAGCGCCCTTCACTGGCAAGTGGCTTTACAACAAGGAAAAAGGAAATTATATGTGCGCTTCCTGCGGAGCAGAATTATTTTCTTCCGATACCAAATTTGATTCCGGCAGCGGCTGGCCTAGTTTTTCTGATGTTAATAAAAAGAATATTGAGCTGAAAGATGATAATAGTTATGGAATGCATCGCATCGAAGTGCTGTGCAAGAACTGCGGCGGGCACCTTGGACATTTATTTGACGATGGGCCTGGTCCGACCGGGAAGAGATATTGCATCAATTCTGCATCGCTGGATTTTAAGAAGAAAAATTAATTTTATTTCTAAATTATTACTCACTTCTTTACTCGTTCATATCTCCCCATCAATTTCGCTTCTGCTAAGATATGTCCCTGCATAGCTTCTTCAACCTCTGCTTTAGTAGAGCCTTCCGGAAGATTCAATTCTGAATCTAGTGCGTAAAGTTTGAAGAAATAGCGATGCTCGCGATCAGGAGGACAAGGACCGCCATAACTGTTATTGCTGTTGGTGTTTCTGCCCAGATCTCCGGGAGGATTTTTTCCCTCACTTACATTTCTAGTGGTAGGCGGAATGTTGAATACTATCCAATGATCCCAGACCTCAGTATTATATTTTTGTTTGGCGAAATTAGGAATGTCGGGGTCGTCCATGATTAATACTAAAGACATGGCTTCAATAGGGACATCGGAAAAATTCAAGGCTGGGTTTATATTTTGATCATCGCAGCTATATTTAGAAGGTATTTTTCCCCCATCAGTAAAGGCCGGGCTGGTTATTTTCATACCTATTTAAGAAAAAGATGAGTATAAATAGATTGTGTAGTGAAGTACTGTATTAAAATCGATAAATCAAAATTGAAACGTATCGTATAATTTGCAGTCAGTGCCGATAAAATATAATGACCTTGAATAATCATCCAGCGTTTTGTCAAAGATTACTTTAGGATGTTCTATCTGCACTTCATCATACTGTACGATCTTATCTTTTTCGAGAGAGCATTTAGGAAATAAAGTCCTGAACATAAAGACATCTACCTTGTCTTCATAACGGCTGACAAAGTCAAGAAGTTTTTCTTTGGTATCTATCGCTCCTCTGATCAGCACAGTCTGGATTCTGATCTTTTGAGTAATATTTCTATAATGATTAATGGCCTCACCGATATCATTCTGCCATCTCGAACGGTAGAAGATATTATTAATTGCTGAATCCCAATGCACGCGAGATATATTCACCTCTTCAAATGGTGGAAGTTCACGTAAAGAAAAGCCATTGGTGTACATTTTTCGATACGTGCCTTCAAATAAGCTCAGCATTTCCGGTAATTTTGGATGCAGGGTTGGATCACCACCGCCAGTAATCTCTACTTGATTGAATGTACCGCGAATGCTGTTTACTACTTCCACTAACTTTTCCAGCGGAATCAATTGCGGCTTCTGGTAATCAATGGTTTTCTCATCCATGTAACAGAAGGTGCAATTAGCATTGCAGGCTTCCCGTACCGGAACGAGGTATAATCTTCTATCAGCACTTTTATTTTCTTTCCAATTAAATTTATCTTCTGCCATTTTGAAACGCTCTTTTAGTTACATCGTGCATGGTTTTGATATCGTCCATACTCATGGTGGGAAATTCTTTTTTTAGAAATAATTCCATCGCACCATAGAGATCAGCTAATTCTACTAGGAGCATGATAGGATTATGCTGAAGGTACGCATCTTTTGCCTCTTCAGTTTCTTCTAGTATTTTCAGGAAGGAACCAGCTGGAACCTTAGGGATAGTAGCATCATGATATCCTTTTTTCCTGGTCTGTTCTAGTACATAATTCAGACGGGGAAGAGCTATGCCGGTTCCGTAAACCCATTGTACCTGATAGTCTTTAGAAAAAGCATGACGGCGTAAACCGTAAGAACCTAGTTCAATTCCGAATTTTTGATCGACCAGGTCTTGTCCGCTTTCGGTCTGGATTAATTTTGCCGGAACAAAGAAATTGAAAAACTGTAACGCATCGCTAATCATAGCATCTAACTCTTTTTGCGCAGCTTGAGGATTAAGATTTTCTCCTATATGAACATTAATTAATTCTGTTTTCAAAAAGTAATGCTGGTGAAGCTCATCTAATTTGTCATCGCGAAAGCAAGGTGTAGTGGCAAGATATTTTCCTGGCGCAAGCTGATGCTCTTTGAGCAGTTGGAGATATGATTGTTCCGCTGATCCAACTAATTTTTTTTCCAGCAGATCTGTTCCTTTTTTTCCCGGAGGAAGAGTAATGTCTAGGACATCGCTGTCAACAGCCCAAGGAACATCAATTTTTTTATATCCTTTGCTGCGGTAGAAAGTTTCAGCAAAGGTGATTAATTCCAGTTCCACTATTTCCCCTCATTTTCTCTCACTAAAGCAGGATACGATTTATTGATTGCATGTTCAGCAAGACCTAATCTTCTTTCCCATAAGAGCACTTGGTTTTCCGTACCCGCTTCTATCTCTACAAATTCTCCCAGTCCCGGAAGATAATCCAGGCTGATAGTGCATTTGTTATCTCCAAGAGGACGGTAATTTGTACGTTGTTTAGAATAAGACATCGATGCAGGTAAGAGCATATCTAAAACTTTTGAAAGTGGCTGGGGAATGGAAAAATTGTATTCTATCTTGTTGGTAAATTTTTCGCTTTTATTTGGGCCTTTGAGAGTTAAAATGTGTTCATCATTATTCTGGCGGATGCGAAAGACACAACCCACATTTTTTAAAATATTGGCAAAATCGTAGAGGGTATTTTTTTCATTATCGATGCTGGCATGCTTCGTCGTATAGCGGCCGAGCATCTCTTTTACTTGATCATGTCCTACGCGATATTTTCGTTCTATTTCACGATTTTTCCGAGATTGTGCTTCAGCCAAGATCAGTTTTACTCTTGCTTCCACGTTTGCTTTCTCTTCATGATGATAGACAGGAACTCTGACCATGTCAAATCCGAGGCGATCATAGATTTCATACAATTTATCATGAATGCGTTCAGCTAATTCTTGACCTTCTTTGCGTTGTTCATCCTTAGTATAGAAAGGAAGTTTTTCTAGGAAAAAAACTCGCGTGTAATCAGCTTGTCCGATGAACTCATGTAAACCATCAGGTATCTTGACTTTTCCTTCTTCAGCATAGGCGATGCTATCAGCCAAACCGCGATCTTGGAAAACTCTTGAAGCAGTGCTGGATATTTCTTTTTCCCGCTGAACTTGCCGCTGCATAGTCAATTTTTGAAAGGCAGCTAAATCAGTTTCCGGTAAAATGGGATTTTCTTTCTTTTTTTGTTCAGTAATTATTTCCCGGGCTACTTCAGAAATAGTATATTCTCCTGCTTTTTCCAATCCTTCCAGAATTTTTGTTTTCCCCACACATGGTCCACCAGTAATTATGTATTTTTCCATAAAAGTTATATAGACTTGTAGTATTAATATTAATTACCTACAATAAAATACAGCTCGGTGTTGTAGCCTTATACTAAAGATCTATCATGGTAATGCAAAAAGAAATCAAAGACAGTATTCTAAGCCTTATTCAGCAAAAACCAAGAACCATTCAGGAAATCGCGGAAAATATTGGCAAGAATTGGCGCACCGCTGACCGCTATGTCGAACTTATTGCCCAAGAAAGCGGCTTAATTGCGACGAGAATTTTCCGTGAAGGAAGCAGAGGAGCATTAAAAGTGGTGTATTGGAATGCGTTGGAAAAAACCAAAGGCAGCGCCTACCAAGAACGATTGATGCAGAAGATCGTGCAGGGATTGCGGAAAGAAGACTTTTCTCCTTTGGATATTTATCAATTTGTTGATTCTAGCAATAGGAAAGCTTTTATCGAAACAGTAGAGTTTTCCAAACAGCAGCAAATTCGTTTTGATTACCTGCTTTCACAAGCTAAAGAACAAATTTTATTTTTTTCGGGCAATCTTTCCTGGGTAGAGTTAGGACCAAATATCCGTAAAGTGTTGGAAGATCTAGCCAAAAGAAAAATCAGGATAAAAATACTGACTAGAATTGATATCACTTCACAAAAAAATACGGAAGAGATGCTTTCTCTCAACCAAAGAATTGGCTGGGACATGGTGGAGATCCGCCATTGCGAACAGCCCCTGCGAGCGACTATTGTCGACGACAAATTTGTTTCCATTAAAGAAGTGATGAGCCCTTTATACTGCCGAGAGCTGAAGGAAAAAACATTTATCTTTTATTTGATCCAGGACGGGGAATGGATTCAATGGATGCAAAAAGTGTTCTGGAATCTATGGGGGCAAAGCATTAATGCTGGCGAGAGATTAAAAGCGCTGGAATCGATAAATAAATTGAATGCGTAATTAATCTTGTTTTTCTTTTTTGTTTTTTTTGGGGATTATTTTGTAATGGCAACCATCAATACTAACTTCGTAGCGGGGCAATCCATCTTTTTTTCCAAATTTGGAAGATACTTGTATACTGGCCAGATTTCCGTCTTTGCCTTCAGATTCAAATCTTAAATTGTTCCCTGACGTTTCCACTTTGGTGTATCTTTCTTTTGCGCTTAGCAAAATTTCAAAATAATTAACTTTTTTGGATCCGACCTTATTGAGAGCAGAAGTATGGTTTTGAAGGAGGTTAACTTTGCCTTCCAGGTCTATTTCTCCAAAATCAGAAGTGGTATTGTAAAATACTTCCCATTTTTTTATTTCAGCCACGCTCTCTCCAAACATCTATCAGAGCTATAACTTTTTTTATCCTAGAGCTAAATCCATCTTAGCGACTTCTGCACCTTGTACGCCTTCAATTTGGCCCATCTTTTCAGCAATAGCATCAAAATCAGCACCTTCAACATCATACATAGCTAAAATAAGAACTGCTTTTAAGCCAAAGGCGATTGGTTCTATTTTGCTTTGCAGCTGGCCGATAGCGCCTGCTTCTTCCGCAATTTTCAAAGCTTCGGTTTTAATTGCTTCCAGATCTACATCTGGAGATTCAGGCATTAATTTGAAAGTAATGATTGCTTTTGCCATAAACTTTACAAAAGTTTATCATCCAAAGAGGTGCGGCGTGCGCTCACTATCGTTCGCTTAGCCTCACTAGACGAAAAACTTCTTGCCTCCATCATTTTTTAATTAGGACCGGTAAATTCGCACTTAGGACAGGTGTACTTTAATCCATTTACTCTGGCATAGGAGCTGCGCACAATTTCGTAGTCGCCGCATTTAGGACAGAGGAAAGTAACTGATCCTTCGTCGTTGTCAATTCTTTTCTTAGTTGATATACAGACTTTTGCTTCCATGAAATGCTAGGACTTAGGGTTATTTATAAAGTTTTGTATGCAATACAGCTAAGAAATAGAGAACATTTTAACGTCTTTTCCAATCCATTACTGTGCCGCTGAGAGCTCCCTTTTGTAATTGCTTATAATATTCCAGAGCGGAAGGACCATATAACTCCGACTGGGTTGGTGAGAGAAGCTTTTCTTCTGGAGAATTTTGCACGTCGCACCCTACCGGCGCTTCCTGCTCGCTTGCGCTCGCACCCCGACGTACCCCACGAACGCGGTCACGACCATCGACATAACGAACACTGGCGTCGAATCGCGAATCGTAACCGAAACTGACAAGCCAAGAGGCCCGCGCCATTGCGCCTTTTTCTGCATGTTTTTGAACGTAATCAGGATTAAGAACCCAAATGCGAGTTTCTCCAATTCCTGTGTCTTTCAACATCTTCATATTCTGAACAAAATCATTTCCCTTAGCATAGACACGTTCTGCTAACTTGCGCTCTTCATAATTCAACTGGTTATATTTAGCAGGGGTTGTTCCCAATGAAAGATAGCTAAATTCTGCATCATGTTTAGATAAACGTAAATTAGGTAAGGAAACTAGCACAGTCTCAGGAACAGCAAGAGCTTGTTCAAAATCTTGAAACAGAACAGTATAATTTTGGTTGCTGGTTAATTGTTCAAAAGCATTATCAATATTCTGTAAAACAGGATTGTAAGCTTCTCGAGTTATAGCCAGAATAGGTACTTGGGTGCCATAAAGAAAATAAATCCCACCATCAGCGGTATAAAGTTTTTGTTTACGTAATTCGTCGTGATTTGTTCTGCGTTCGTTCATCAATTGATCAGCGTGCAACATGGTACCTGGCTGCAATTGCTTGTATGCATCGCGCAAATTTCCTTCAATGGTGACGAGATTTGACATAGAATCAAACTTCTTACATTTATTTATAAGAATTTCCTGTAAATTCACTTCTCTTCCACACTAACCACATTTCCTTCAATTTTAAACGCCACCGGTAAAAATTTCTCAAGCACATACATATTGGTTTCAGCATGTTTGCTGATTTTGCCTGCTTTTATTTTTGAGCCCGGCAGTAAGCCCATGAACTGAACCAATTGATCCGCCAGATGATGGTCAACTGCGACACCAGCATCGATCTGTTTCTTCAATTCCTCTGCGGCTGCTTGGCCAATCTCTTCCGAGCTTTTGCCCTTTTCGACTAACGCATCTCCGGCGAGAAGGACAGGATTATCGAAATCTACTTTTCCGTCATGACTGAAGACTCCCCAGACTAAAGCTTCTCCGCCAATGCTTTCCGCTTTGGCATATTCCGCGCGAATGTTGATGGGCGCATGATAAGATCGTAAACTGCCGACTATCGCATTTTTTATTCTTTCTCCCACTTCTTTTTCCTGCAATTCCGCTGAGACATTGACAATGCCGCGAATCTGTTCTAACTTGCCTTGTTCCAGCAATTTGATTTTAGGAACTTTGAAAGGTAATTCTTCTGCCAGCGCAGAAAAAGATTCATATTTGTGAATCGTAAATCGCGGACTGATTTCTAAACGAATTAATCCTTGACCCTTGGGATAATATCCGCGCTTGAGAATTTTCATTTCAATTTTTTCCACGAAGCGATTAAGATAGGGTAACAGAATATTCTGCAAATAATCGACAGAGGCTTGCCATTTGCCGCAAGTACCGCCAGTGATATTGAAAGTTACTTTTCCAGGAGCAAATAGACTGGGAAGAATTAATGCTTGGAGTAAAAGAGTAATGCTTCCAGCAGTACCAATATCAAGATCATAAATTCCTTTCTTTATTTTTCCGGGCTTGAAATGCAATTCAATAGAACCTAAATCAATATTGTTGGTTTCTGCATGACATAGTTCTTTCAAAGCCTTGATGGCAGTAAGATGCTGCGCTTTCAAACCTGAATCTGCTCTTCCCGCGCGGATGTTAGTCACTTTGAATTCCTGTCCAGTCAGGGCTGAGAGCGCTAACGCAGTTCGGACTAATGCTCCCCCACCCTCGCCATAGTTGCCGTCTAAGATGATCATAGGCAAAGAAAAGAGAAGTTGTTTTTATTAATTGTTGTTTCAAACGCAAAATTTTAATAGAAAATCATCTTTCTGTTTAGTATGGCTAAAACAACTACATTTGTAAAACGATTATATCGCAGCAGAAAAGACAAAGTAGTTGGCGGAGTCTGCGGCGGCATTGCAGAATATTTAGATGTGGATCCAGTAGTGGTACGTTTGATTTGGGCTATTGCAACTTTGATTTCTATGGGCCTGGGGATTCTTGCTTACATCATCGCCTGGATTATCATCCCCGAAGAACCTAAGAGATAAACTATTCTATAATGAAAATATTAATAAAAGAACTCAGGTTTTGTGCTATTGATCGGGGCTGTAGTTTAATCCGGTAGAATGGGAGCCTCCAGTAATGGAGGGTTGAGCTTAACCGCAATGAAAAAACCTTTCCTTGAAGCCAGCTTTTGATCTGGGTTCAAATCCCAGCAGCCCCACCTTTTCTTCTCGAAACGTATATAAACAAAAATATTATAGTATTATCGATGTTCAAAAAAAAAGGTGAGGCAGAAAAAGGTTTCTTAGCCAAACATAAAATTCTGATTGCCATCGCTACCTTAATCGGTACCATTGTCGGGGCCGGTATCTTAGCAATTCCTTATGTAGTAGCACAAAGCGGTTTTCTATTTGGATTCATTATTACCGTCGGTTTAGGCTTGGCATTTTTGGTGCTGAATTTGATGACGGGAGAAATTGTGTTGCGAACGAAGAAACAATATCAGCTGACCGGATACACGGGAAAATATCTTGGTCCATGGGGAAAACGCTTGATGATGTTTGCCATGCTCTTTTCTATTTATGGCGCGTTGACTGCATACGTCATTGGTGAAGGAGAAACGCTCAAAGCAATTTTCCATTGGGGGAATCCGCTCTGGTACAGTCTCATCTTTTTTGTGATTGCTTTTGTAGTCGTATTTAATGGCGTGAAAGCAGCAGGGAATGTAGAATTATTTTTGATCTTGATGTTGCTTACCATAATTATCGGCATAGGGATCTTTTCGTATCAGGATATTAATTTCAGTCATCTGACTACCTACAATTGGTTGAAATTCTTTGCTCCCTATGGAGTAATATTATTTGCCTTGGGTGGCACGGCAGCAATTCCCGAGATGCAGGAAGTGCTGGTGAATGAAAAAGAAAAAATGAAAAAGGCTATCATTGTTGG
>DATDUF010000057.1:0-3204 GCA_035290485.1 Candidatus Nanoarchaeia archaeon | reverse complement strand
AGCTAGAGCGTCATCAATCTTTGTTTTCTTGTTGAAAGTCTTTAAGTATGCCCCTTGAGTCATATTGCGCAGGGCTAGATCAACTCTTCGTTGAGGAGCAACATCTACTGCTTTAGGATATCTTGCTCCACCGTATTCGATGGCGATGACTTCTTCGCGAGGAGCGGAATTTTCAACTGCTTTTACTAAAATAGCAAGAGGATTTTGTTTTAACTTTGCTTCTGCCTTAGCTAATGCGTTTTTGACAGTATTCAAAGCTTTAATCTTCTTCCCGGTGTTGTGGCCGGAACTCATGAAGTGCTTTTTACCTTTGTGGCCAGATTGCATTAACTTGCTGGCTAATCTTTCGACAATAAAAGTGTTTGATTTGTGGAATTTGTTTCCTGCGTAGCGAGCGCCAGTCTTAGGAGCCATCTTAGCATCTAGAGTTAAGTAGGGAACAAGTCCTTTGTCTGCTACAGTTACGCCTTCTGTGGTCCATTTATTGAAAAATTTGATGGTTGTCATTTTTTATTTAGCCATTTCTCCTATATTTGATCTTTGCGTTGGTATTGGATTTTCATTTTTTACTTTATGAGATTCTTGACGTAAAATATTTTCAAACAATCTTTGTTGAGCGTCATTAACAGTATGATCGTAATTTATTTTAAGTTCCCATTTTTCTTGGAAACTTTTATGGTAGTTAACTACTTGTTCTGCTAGTTCTCTAAATGGATGAACTATGCTGAAAGGAGTATCAAATTCACTATCATCTGAATTAAATGGTTTAGGCTTAGCGTTAGGGTTGTACATGCTCTCGCGTTTGAAAGTAATTCCCTCAGCTTTAACTGTAATCGCGCGTTCAGTAACGTTAATACCAGTTCCAATTCGGTCCTCTATGGATAGTTTATAGTTTACCATGTTTACCTTCTCGCTTTCTCTAACTTACCTTTCAATAAGGCATCTAAGCTCTGATCGTTAACTTTGATAACTTGCCATCTGATACAAGGCAGGTCTCCTTTGGAGCGGCCCATTTTTCCACCAATCTGTTCTACAATTACTTCGTCGTGCTCATTAATTAATTTTTGCGCACCATCGCCGGGCATGAATGCAGTAACTTGTTTTCCATTCTTTACCAGCTGAACGCGGGCGCACTTTCGCATACCTGAACAAGGCTGCTTTGCTTCAACTTGTAATTTTTCCAGAACAATTGCTTTTGCTTGAGAGGAACCTTCTAGTGGATCGACCTTCTTTCGTAATTTGGTACGTGAAGGGAGTTTGAACTGCTTGCGTCGCTTTTGCAACTTTTTCCCTGCGGACAATCCGTTTGATTTTTTTCCCATTTTTGTTATTTATATGACCTTTATTTCGTAAGGAAAGAACCGTTTCACGGCTCTATTTATAAGCTTTAGGTTTCTCGCCTGCCTTCCGATTAATAAACTTTTTGCTTTTTTATTAGTCTCTTTGATGATTATAGTATCTTGCTCGGTGGTGATGGAGTGCAAGTGCAACGGGTAAACGATATTCTTGACAAACTCCACTACGTTATCGTTGAACTCGATAACTCTGATTTTGCGCTGCAGTTCTTGCTGCATTTTTTTGATATTGCTTGCTCCTTTCCCGATGGCTTTCCCCAATTCTCCGGGAGCGATCACGAAAAAAACTGTTCCTTCTTCGTCGGTAAAGCAATCCTTGACCTTGGCTTTGGTAATCCTCTCCATCAGAGAAGATAATCCCATAATTTCTTGGTTAAGGATTAGGCGTGTCAATTTCGTAATCTCGGTATTTACTCAGTAGTCGCCAACACCGCGATAAAGAAGTTTTTCTTACAGAATAAGCCTAACTCTTCATTGTTAAGTGCTAGTTCTATTACTGGCACGTTAGCCAGCTTAGCGAAATTAAGTACGTCTTCTTTAAGGCCTTTAGGGCAATTGTTAGCCAGGAAAACTTTAGCCAGGCTTTTTTCCCGCAGCTGTTTCAAGACGCGGTCTTTTCCGATGATAGTTTTACCGTCCTGAAGCTTTGCTTTCAGGTCTTTCATATCTTTTTCAAGGTTTTCTGTAGCCATAATTGTCAAACTCCTTTATTTATTTCATCTTGGTAATCAAGCCAGGTAATCCGGTTCCTAGCGGAACTGGCTGGTTGATCATCACGTTTTCTACGACGGAAGTTAAGTGATCCACTTCTCCTTCCAAGGCAGCGTTAATTAAATGCTTGATAGGAGTTTCGAAAGATGCTCTAGCTAAAACGCTGGCTTTTTCTTTTACCACTCCGTAACGAGTTACCCCTTTTACTTCTCCGTTAGCGCACATGATATCTGCTACCAGCATAATGTGGCGGACGTCGATATTCAGTCCTTGCGCTTCAATAACCTTGAATACTTCGCGGATGATTGCTTCCCGAGCAGCTTCTATTCCCAAGATTTCGTAGATTTCGTAAATATCGTTACTAGTAGTTCTAGCTACATCCACTTCGGGAAGGGATAGGATTTCTTTGAGATTGGTTCCTGAGGTAAGGACAATATATTCTTCTCCTCTCTTAACCGGAAGCACTTGCTTAATTCCCTTAGTTCCGGTAATTTTGAACTCTTTGATTTTTTCTTTAAGATTGTACAACTCTTTAAGTTCCTGTGTTTTTCCGGTTTTAGCCAGAGTGATTTCATCGTCAGTGGTTTCGACGCTGAATCCCTTTACTTTTGCTTTGATGATTTTTGCTAATTCTTTGGCAGATAAATCATAGTCTGCCAGCAGTGCTTTGTTAACCGTAATTTTAAGTACCTGATCAAAAATATTCAAGGAATATTCTGAAGCTAATTCGCCGACGGTAGTTTCTTTTATCTTTGCGGCAAATTTCCGCAATTTGTCTATGTCAGTGTTGTGCGGCTCTTTCAGGAAAATTTCCATAGTTGGAGTTTTGATATCTTTTCGAGCGTCAAAAATTTCAATGATACGCGGTAGACCAGTGGTAACGTTCATCTCTGAAACCCCTGCGAAGTGGAAAGTGTTCAAGGTCATCTGCGTACCAGGTTCTCCGATACTTTGAGCGCTGACCAGGCCGACACATTCACCAGGATTTACTTTTGCAGTTTTATGTGCAGAAACTAATTTTTCCATTACTTTAATTAGGTCTGCTTTAGAGATGTTGGCAGAAATATGCTGCTTAACTTCTTGAAGCATAAAAGGGGACAATTTATCTGCGTATTCTTCAATTGATTTATCATGGTCG
>DATDUF010000056.1:0-10077 GCA_035290485.1 Candidatus Nanoarchaeia archaeon | reverse complement strand
CAGCATCAAGAAACCGGTGCAGTAAACTTTATTGACTTCGGTTTATCTTTCTTTTCTGAAAAAGCAGAAGACAAGGCCGTAGATTTATTTTTACTTGATCGAGCCCTGGAAACAACCCATGCTGCTTTATATCCTACAATATTTGAGCAAGTGCTGGATGGCTATCGAAAAGAAAATTCTGAGATTCAAGAAGTTCTCGAGCGCTTAGACCAGGTTAGGAAACGGGGAAGGAATAAGAAAAGGTAAATCTTTTTTTTAGTTTCTTTCAGAAACAATAAGAAGAAGTAAGTGTAGGAAAGAATTTTTATTTTCGCACATACCAATGATCGTCATTTTTTAGATAAAAATAATCTCTGCAAAGAAGCAAGCCATGTTGAGTAGAGTTAAAGGTAGAATTTCTTGGCTCCATCACATATCCTGGCAATAACATTGACTTCGCAAAATTATCAACAATGATTATTCCATCAGCTACAGAATAAAGCAAAGGATTCTTTACCTCTAAACACGCTTCTAACTCATAGCTTTTGGAAGAAGATGAAGTCTGCCGGTACAATATTGTCCCCTCATCTTGACCGAGAGGTATCCGATGCATGGTAGGGGCGCAGGCACTGGCCAGAAGCGCTAAGCCTGCAAGAGCTTTTTTCATCATAGTAGAAGAATAGAATTCAAACTATTTAATCTTTACTAAATCCATTTCGTGGCAATCGTTCCCGGGCCTCTTCTACCCAAAATCGGCCCATCGTCATACAGCAATCCGGCTTTGCTCATATTATCCCGCGCCATGCGTGCGCAACTGTAGGTCGCTAAAATCGCGGATCTTTTCATGACCCGATACATTTCCGCAAAGAAATGTTCCTGCCACATCTCCGGCGCCGTCTTGGGAGAAAACGGATCAAAGAAAACTGCATCAAAATGATTTTCCGGCAGTTCTTTGCAAGTTTCCCGTGCATCACCAAGAAGCACTTTTACCGAAACCTTTCCTTGTTTAAATTCCAGTTTTTGCGGGGTTAATTGTTTATAGTGAATAAAGAATAAAATTGCCGGATTAACTTCTTGAATTTTAGAGATGATGTTGGGATCATATTCTAGACCGATTACTTCAATTTCACAATCAGGATTCTCTTCTAAAGCCACAGAAATAGCCATGGCCGAATTATAACCCATTCCAAAGCATACATCCAGAATACTAAGTTTCCCGGTTTTCGCCAATTCCTTGATCTTACAGGGAACAGCATATTTTTTTAACGCTTCCTCTACTCCACCGGTATGCGAATGATAACTTTCGCCCACTACTTCATTCATGAAAGATTCGCTGTTGTCTGCGGTAAGGAATTTTTTTAACATAAGTCTATAGAAAGACCGTATTTTAAAAAACTAACTCAGGATAATTAACTATCAATTTTTTTTTCCAGTTCACTGACAGCTTTCGAAGTATCCCGCCAGAAATATAAGCTCTGCAACAAACTTCCAACCAAATAAAATTCCGCTAAGACTGTAGCGCTAAAATACACCCCATCCCACGGTTCAGGAAAACCTCCAGCATATTTTTCTCGGAGGTAATGGATAATGCCAACTTCCAGAAGAGTAACAAAAGCATATTTCTTATTACTACTGATGTCATCCTGAAAAATCTTAAGAAGTCCGGTTTTACTTTCTTCCTTCACCGGCAAACTATATCCAAAATTTTCCTCATCCACCCTTTTCCACCACTACTATTATCAATTGGTAAACTATAAAATCTACAACTTCTCTGCTCTTCCTTTACGCACTAATAAATCAGCCACTTCCGGAAAGATCTCTGTCTCTTCACCCACGTCAAATGGGCCATAGACTTTCATGTCTTTCCAGACGAAACTGGGAGTAGCATGAGTGAAACGGATTTTTGTCATTATTGTTGAGGCCATTGCTTTTTGTTCTGACTGTTGTTCACTCTGTTGCTGCAATTCTGCTTTGATCTGTTCCTTTCTCTGTTCTAAAAGCAAATCCACTCGCTGCACTACGCCGTTCACAGAGGGCAATTCCGCACGAAACAAGTTCAAGAGTACACCTCTTCTGAAATGATCAAAACTTTGTAAAATCTGATTATAGAATTCCTTCTCCTCACGCAACATGGCGCTGGTATCAATGATGTCTGAGCCGGTACGACTTTTATTCATGGCAATGTCAATAATTTTTTTCTCCCGCTTTTCATACAATTCTTTCAGAATTCTGCGGATGCTGCGCAGCTCATACTCTAGCTTTTCCTTCTCTCCAGCCGCGAAAATATTTTCTCCGTCTTGCTTCAACTCCAGCAACGCTTGCTTTTCCCGCAGATACGCGACCACATCAAAAAAAAAAGACTGATCCAGCTTCTGCAAATCCTCTTTTTTTTTCTCATTGCGAAGAATATCGTACAAAGTCTCGAGCGTTATCTTTATATTCTCCATAGTGGAACGAATTTCAGACATAACCACAACTGTATCTGCCCCCATTACTGCTTAGAGCTTCAGTTCTTTTAAAACTTTGTTGCAGATTCAGGATATAGTTTCATTCACCACCAAATGAGTACGGCAAACTAGAAAATTTATAAAATAGGGCTGAAACTAAAGATAAATGGCCACCCTCCACTACAGCACCTTATCCTTTCACGATAAAGGAGAGCATCTGCAAGTCAATTTACTGAGATTGTTCTATGCTGAAATTCCCAAAGAAGAAGTGGAAAAGATCGCTAAATATTCTCTGCCTGACCCACACACGGTTGAATTCACAAAAATAGATCAAGAAAAAGCAGAGACTAAATTTTCCTTCCTGCTGGCAAAATATTTTGAGCAGCTCAAAAATAAATTGACCGGCAATCCAGTTACTTACATCCACCGCAATTCTGAAATTCCCCTCATCGGCAATGTCGCTTTCGGTATCGTGTACAGGAATTCATCTATCATCGAGATCAAACCAGTCACATCATGTAACCTAGATTGTGTCTACTGTTCTATCTCTGAAGGATTAAGCAGCAAAAAGCATGATTTCGTGGTAGAAAAAGATTACTTAGTAGAAGAACTGCAAAAAGTAATTGACTTCGTAGCTGAACCAGTGGAAGTGCACATCGGGGTGCAGGGCGAACCTTTCTTGTACGCAGACATGGAAAAT
This sequence comes from Candidatus Nanoarchaeia archaeon, assembly GCA_035290485.1. Classification (GTDB taxonomy): domain Archaea; phylum Nanobdellota; class Nanobdellia; order Woesearchaeales; family GW2011-AR9; genus JACPIL01. The sequence goes on along the minus strand of DATDUF010000056.1, from coordinate 6,951 downwards.
TTATTTGCTGATCTGCAAGCCATGAAAAACGTGCACACCATCTCTATCGACACTAATGGAACTTTGCTCAATAAAGAGATGATTGACCGCATTGCTAAATATACCAAACTACAATTAAATCTCTCCCTTGACGCCATTGATGAAGAAAAAGCCAAACTGATCGCCGGGACTAAAAGTTACAATGTCAAGCACGTCAAAGAAGTCATTGCTTATGCTTCAAAAAAATTGAAAGTGATTGTCGCTCCAGTTTTAACCCAAGGATATAATGAAGACGAAATGGAAAAAATAATCCAGTTTATCAAATCCTTGGAAGTGAAACCTATCCTAGGCATACAAAATTTTCTCAAATACAAGACCGGTAGAATTCCTTCAGAAGAAATTTCCTGGGACAAATTTTATGCCCTGCTGGAAGAATGGGAAAAAAAATACGATATCAAATTAAAATTGAACAAAGAAGATTTCAACATCCGCAAAACCAAAGATATGCCCAAGCCCTTCAAAGAAGGCGAAGTCGTTTCGGTGGTGTTAAAATGTCCAGACCGTTTTGCTAACTCATCCATTGGTGCAGCTAAAGGACGAAACATCTCCCTTCCCGGCTGTCCGTTTAAAGAAGGAAAAGTTGTGAAAGCAAAAATAGTGCGGGACAAGCATAACATTTTCGTGGGGCGAGTGGTATGACTTTAATTTCCAGTCGAGGAACATTACTAAGTGCTTATCAGGATTTACAAGCTCAAGCAGGGAATACTATTTATCCTTGTCACGTTGATCAGCTCATGAGTCTGCGCCAGCAAAATCTTGAACTTCGTGAGCAGCAGATTCATGCTGCCGATGGATTAGTTTATTTCTTGCATCAGGGAAGACCAAAATTAGCCATCACTCGTGGAGCAGACAATCCCGTGCTGCAGAATCTCAAACCGGCTGTCGAACAACTGCAGCAAGGAGATAAATACCGCCTCAAACCTGAAGCAGTCCGCCAAGCGCTTTTGTCACCCCACACCGTCACTATCGATCTGCTACTGCTAGAAGTATTAGGACCATTTTTCCATAGCAGCCGTTATATGGTAGTGGCTATACCCACTATTGGATATCATGAAACGCTCATGACGCCGGAAAATAAAAAACTGGCCTTCCGCGTGCATGGACCAGCTCGCAATTTCCCAAAAAACATGGAAATGCTAGCCCAAGCGGGAATTAATACGACTTGTCTCTATTTACTTAAGCCCGATTACGTCGTTGAACAAGCCTGCCACAAGCCCTTTGCTCAGGCCGCCTGGCTTAACTCCTTCCGTTTCGGCTCCAATTTTGTCAGCGACGATTGTATCTTCTCTGACGACCATTATTTCCATGGGTTGCCCACGTATCAGGATAAAGCATTCAAAGATACGATTAGAGCTACCCGAGCTTATTCTGGGATGTAAGTTGTCACTTATTAGTAATTAATAAGGAAAGATTTATAAATAATAGCCTTAACATAAGTCCATGACAAATGTGGCAGTAAAAGAAGGTGATATTGCTAAACATAACACTATAATTCACCATTTTTTAGACTTGGAACGCCAAGCAGGATTCAAAGTTAAGGATCATCATTACAAAACTTTAGATTCTATTATCAGCCAGGCAGAAAGAGAAATTTCTCCTCCAAAAAGAAATACAAAAGAAGAAGCTGTACGCACTCTCAAGGCTATATATTCTCTCATAGAAAAAAGAGGTTTTGCCTATGCAAAGGGGATTACTCTAACTAGTGACAGATTAAAAAATAAAATGCTTAACTGCCACGGGTATGTAACTTTAAATTTAGCTATTGCCGAAGTATTAGATTTACCTCTTACTGGAGTGCTCCTTCCAAAGCATATCATTGCTCGTTGGCACTTGGATGACAAGCATTATTTTAATTGGGAAACTGTAATTGGAAATGAAGGAGCAGATGATCTAACCTATTTTTTGGAAAGAAAGATTCATACCAAGGCAATTAAAAACGAACTTTTTCTTAAAAGCCTAAATAAAGATCAACATTTAGCCATTCAATATGTCTCTCAAGGCAGAGCCTGGATGGATCAAAAACAGCCAATAAAAGCATATCAAAACTTTACTGCGGCAATCGAACAAGATAAAAACTATGCTTGTGCGTATGCAAATAGAGGAGCTTTACTTATTAAGAATGAAGATTCTAAAGGGGCAAAAGATTTAGCAAAGGCATTAAGAATTGATCCTCACAATTTTACTGCTCTTTTTTACACCGGCGTAGCAGCTTCAAGAGAAGGTAGAACAGAAGAAGCAGTTAAGAATTATCTTGTTCTTTTAAAGATCGACCCAAGAAATGAAAAAGCACTTACTAATCTGGGTTGTATCTACGTAGACAACGATAAATTCAGAATGGCAGTAGCCTGTTTTAGTAAAGCAATTGAAATTAATCCAACTTGTGCCAAGGCGTATCATAATCGTAGTATTGCATATCATGCTCTTGGAGAAAAAGAAAAAGCCATTGACGACGCCTGTATGGTGTTTGAACTATCATGAAAACCGACTTATCCTATATGACTATGGACCAGGCCTCAAGAATACTAGACTGCGGAAAAGTACCCGGAATCAGAGAACAAAATGCTCGAGGGAAATATCTAGAAGTAATTACAGTGATGGGCTATACTAAAATACATGGATCTCGCAACTTAGAGCATGCTCCTAATTATCAACTAGAAAAAGTAGCTGAAAAATTATCCAAAGATGCGCAATTAAAAACCAGGCAATATTGGGATAGTATCGATCAACAAATTATGATGGAAGACGCGCGGGATCACGAAGTACAACTTAAACTCCGTGGTTATTAAATCAAGTCTGCGCAATCTTAGCCAAGACAAACTCCTTCAATTCCTGCGGCCAATCTTTTTCGATCTCTTCTTTATATTTTTTGCAATCATCAAAGACATCTTTCCTCATCGAGCCGTTGTCAACTAACTTAATTAATTCTTCCTTGACATAGACCGGCACATGTTTCAGATTCCAGACCTGCAATTTTAATTTCTCTTTATACCAATCCTTTTCTTCCTCTTTTTTCTTTTGCAGATCGTCCCAGAATGAATTATAGGAAAACTCTTTTTTCTTCTCTTTGATCAGCTTCTTCCCATCTTTTAAGGCAATCCTGGCCATGACCATCTCATGCATGCGCTTCAGAAATTCCTGTTTGTCCTCTATCTTGATCACATCGCTATAGCCGCCGGCAATCAAACCGAAGGCGAAAGGGCTGGGAACATCAGTAGGGACTTCCACCATAACTGTCCTTCCGGCAATGATCTCATCAATGACGTTCTGGGCATGAGGATAGTCCATCAGATCTTCTAATACTTCCCGTCGTGCTTCTTTCAGAATAGGAAAATCATTACTGATCTTTTTAACTGCATTGAATAAAATTTTACTTCCTACTTGCATCCTTCCTGCATTTTTATTCTTGCCCATGTAGGAGCGCAGAATCATCAATGAACGGCCCGCACAGTGCCGGAATCTTCTCGACAACACTTCACTTTTCTCGATGGCATTCTCTAAAACGACGCGAAAATTATCTAGCTTCAGCGCTTCAAAAGCTCTGATAGCATTAAAGCTCTGCTCCGCAGATAAATAAAAACCATTATCGGTAACCCCTATTTCTACATCTCGATGCTGCGATTTTCCGATCACGTACGCAAGAGCTCGGGAGAGGCAATCATTGACTCTCCGCCCAAACAAGGTCTGAAAAATAACATACGTTCTTCCTCGATCTACATAGGTTTCAATCACAATCTTACGGTCAGAGGGAATCTGGCTGTAGTTATACTGTTCATAAAAATAACGATAGATGCTGTAAGCCGCTTTTTCATCCACATACAGATATTCGTTCACGAATTGCAAAATCTCCTGCTCTGATTTATTCGCCTGAAATCTTTCTTCCATCAATCTTCTGAAACGATTTATTTCCATCGCCAGATCATAAGACAAAGGTAACATCTCTGAGAACCAGCTCGGCACAGTCGGCGGCCTATTTACTGAAGTGCTGACTTGCGCGGTCATGCCGCGGGAAAATTTAAACATGTAGACATTGCCACCCAAGACAAATACATCTCCTGGACGCAAACGTTCCAAGAATCCTTCATCAATTTTTCCGACCGCTTGTTCACCGATCTTGACCGTGACATAACTTTCTTCCGGAATGGTGCCGATGTTAGTCATGTAAATGATTCTCGCCATCTTTCCTTTTTTACCGATATTGCCGCTCTCCTGGTCATACCAAATCCGCGCATAGACATAACGCTCTTCTAAACTGACAAACTCCCCAGCCAGATATCTGATCACTTCAAAAAAATCCTTCCATTCCAGATTCCGGTAACAGTAACTCTTGGTAATCATGTGATACATGGCGTGAATATTAGTCACTTCATTGATAGCGATCCCAAAGATCTGCTGGGCTAAAACATCTAAAGCATTGGTAGGGATATGAACCCGATCAATTTTCTTTTCGATCGCTGATTTCAATAGTAGTGCACATTCCACTAAATCATCTCTATCCATAACAATCACTCTGGCCTTGACCGTAGAATGCAGCTGGTGTCCTGCTCTTCCTGCCCTCTGCAAGAATCGAGCTACCGATTTTGGACTCCCTAAACAGATCACTAAATCTACATAACCAATATCAATTCCTAATTCTAATGAGGTAGAAGAAACCACCACTTTCAGGCTACCGTCACGCAAAGCCTGTTCGGTAGAAAATCTCACTTCCTTGCTTAAGCTGCTGTGATGCGCCGCCACATTTTCGTGATTATATTGATTTGGAAACATATCTTTTAAAGTATGTACCACTCGTTCCGTAGCCGATCTAGTGTTAGTAAAAATCAAAGTGGTCTTATGTTCCTGAATCAGTTCATTCATCAAATCATACATCTTGCGATGCTTGAGCATGTAATCCGATTCCACTAAACTTTTTACCGGACTAAGAACTTTCAGATCCATTTCTTTTAAGAAACGAATATCAACGATGCCACAGTCACGATCTTTTCCCACTAAATAACCGGCGATCTCTTCTAAGGGAGCGATGGTCGCACTTAGGCCAACTCGAGTCATGCCCGGCGAGAGAAGTTGCAATCGTTCCATAGTCAGGCTCATGTGAACTCCGCGTTTATTCTCCGCTAAAGCATGAATCTCATCCACGATCACCCATTGCACCTGGGTAAGTTTTTCTTTGAATTTAGGAGAATTAATCATGATCGCTAAAGATTCCGGAGTGGTAATCAAGATGTGGGGAGTTTTTTTGAGCATCTTGGATTTATCAGCTGCAGTAGTGTCGCCGGTCCTGACGCCAATCCTGATGCCCAGATCCTTTTCCGCCAGCTGACCTATTTCCTGCAGTGGCTTGAGCAAGTTGACTTGAATATCATTTCCTAAGGCTTTCAGGGGAGAAACATAAATGCAATACACTTTGTCTTCCAAGATTTGCTTTTCTGAAGAATCAACTAATTCATTGATCACGGAAAGAAAAGCAGTAAGCGTTTTACCGGAACCGGTAGGAGCAGAGATCAGCACATTTTTCCGGCTGTGAATTTCCATCACCCCATATAATTGCGGCAGGGAGAAGTCTTTAAATTTGCTGAAGAACCATTTATTCAAAAGCGGGTGAAAGACGGATTTAATATGTACAGGTTGGTAGGGTTCAGTTATGGTGGTGATCATTCGAAGAAACATCTATTCTAATATACTTATTTCAACAGTTATTTATAATAATTTACCTCCGAAAGTTTTATTAATTTTATATTGATAGTTCATTTTAAATCGTTTATATATCCTATCCAGGGTTGTCCACTGCGGGAGTGGGTATAGAATACGGTACAATAACCTTTCATTCTTCGAAATTTCGAGGGATTAGATGGTTTAGAAATTTGTCCAGTGGTGTGGTCAAGATTAGTTTTCAGGCGTAAATCAGTTAATACAATCCTCTACGCCACGCCTTTCACATAATTTCCAATGGTAGTTCCCTTCTTCAACATAGAAATATCTTGTTCTACTCCGTTAATGATGTTCTGATAAGCCTTGATGATGGTCGTAGTATCCCGGCTCAGATCTAATAAGAACCATTTTACTCCACCAGCCATCAATTCTCTAATTTTCTCAAATATCGCAATCGGCCGGGAATACAACATTTCCGTATTACCGTTCACGGTTCGCAATGGGAAAGTATATTGCATTTCATCAGTTAAAGATTTCTGCGGATAGGCTCCTTTGAAATGCATCACCGGAATCTGCCCATGCGCATAATAAATGAATTCTTTATTTTTCATGTTCAGTACTTGCTTGGCATTCAACTCTGCAGAAACAGTTGGCAACACTCCTCTATCTCGTAACCCCTTCACGCTCACATCATTAAAAATATTAAGAGAAAATTTACCATGTTTCTCACCGCTAAACTTAAGATCCAACAAGCCCCAGTTGCCAATAGTTACTCCATCCGGTTTTATTTTATTTACAAGCTGCTGGATTTTTTCGAAGTCAGCATCAGTTACCACTACTGGCGTATCTAAAAAGAATTTAGCATTGGTGCAAAGCGTCCTGGCCATTTCTGCATCCGCGGCAAAGACGTCATAATAAATCGCATCTACACCGGCAGCATGAGCTTCCTGTAATTGCGCTAGAGAATAAACTTTTACGATTAATTTTGCTGCACTTTCTGCATTCTTTGCGGCCACCGCCGGAACTCCGGCAAAATGAGATATTCTGGGCGGAACTACTTTATCTCGCAATTGCTGCTCTAATGCTTCCAAAGTCTGGTGCAGGAATCTCTTCGGCAGAAAAACCTTTTCTAATTCCAGTTCCTTAATCTCCCAAGTAATTCCCAAGCGCAGCGATTTCTGTAATTCTGATTTTAATTGTTCCTCGGTAAGCGCATGTTTTTCCGCTGCTTGCAACGTGATCGGAGATTGAGCGATCATCTCCCCA
>DATDUF010000055.1:0-8187 GCA_035290485.1 Candidatus Nanoarchaeia archaeon | reverse complement strand
TTCTTCTCGCTTAAATGCTTCTGATATGACTTCAATATATCGTCTTTGGCTTTCATCAGCGTCGCTTGATGTTAATAGATGCGGTTTTTCAATACCGAGCACATTTTCAATCCCTGCTTTTTGAATGATGCTGGTGTATATCTTCGCGCCTAGTTTATAGTCCAACGTTAATGGTCATCCTCGTTCTTTACAGCCATAGCAAACAAAGCTGTTTTTACCTGGTTTAAGATCAAAAGAAGGGGTCCTTTCCTTATGAAAAGGACAAAGTCCTTGATAATTAGGGCTGATAGGCCTTTTTTTCATTTTGTCTCCTAAATGAAATAACCCTACTTCTACAATATTTAATCTTGATAACAAAAGCTCTAAATCTTGCGGAGTTTCAAACTGTGAATAATAAACAGTTAGTCTTGGAATATAGTCGCTTTCTTTCCCGGTGAAAAGATCCAGTTGTTTCATCTTTTTTTAAGAGATAGGGGTAATTAATAAGATTTTCCCTACAGAAGGCTCTGTCCTAAATGTGGTTAGCATCAATCCACGAACGATAGATTTGATCTTACATTAAATAGGCAGAAAGCCTCGTCTTTTAAGACGAGGATGAATGCTTTCTAGCCTATTTATGTCACAAAGTGCGGGGATTAGAAAGCGTCTCTTTTCAAGCCTCGCTCTTTAGAGCGAGGTGAGACGCTTTCCCGCACTTTCATGACATTAATAATTTTTAACATAACGCTACTTTATCATTCTTTCGTATTTTTTCTTTGATAGGAATAGTAATGTAACTCCCTTCCGGCGCGAAAGGTATCTCTTCTCCGTCATAGGTGCGCATTTCGGTCACTTCCTGAATCACATCTTTAGTGGTATTTCCGGAGATAGAAATGTTACTGTAAATGTTTAAGGGATGTATAGTCTTGATCAGCGCAACTTGCGCTTTGGAGTAATAATTTTCTACAATACCTACTATCTTTTTTTGATCAGCTTTGTTTTGTACTTTTCTGTGCCTAGACGCGTTCATACATTCTTCTGAACAGGTATTTTTCATATTTTGCTGACATGCTGCACAACAGATGAATAATTTATCACAATCTAAGTTGTGGCAATTAGTATATTGCTCGCAATCTTTTTCGCAGATTTTACAGAAGGTGATAGGTGATCCCAAGTCAGACACTAAGCGGTCGTCGAAGACGAATAATCCGCCTTCCCAGAAAGTGTTGGGATGCTGGTTGACATAATTGATAATTCCGCCTTCGATCTGGTACACTTGTGGGAAGCCTTGTTCTTTCAAATAAGCAGAAGCTTTTTCACAGCGAATTCCGCCGGTGCAGTAGAGAACGATTTTCTTTTCTTTGTGTGGTGCTAACTCTTTGAGGGCTTGTTCAGGAAATTCGCGGAAGTTCTGAATGGGAAGTTTTACGGCATTCTTGAATCTTCCCACGGCAAATTCATACTCATTTCTGGCGTCTACAATCATGAAATCTTCATTCTGCTCATACCATTGCTTAAGCTGTTGCGGCGGGAGATGAATTCCTTTATTTTTTGCTACATCAACTGGCGCTCCGAAGGCACAGATTTCTTGACGTACTTTAATTACCAATTTATGATAGGCATTGGTTTCTGTTTCTTGCTCGCGGAAAGTAAGATCAGCAAATATGGGATTTTGGGTAAGAAATTGTTTGAACTTTTCTACTTGATTTTTTTCTCCGCAGACTGCGCCGTTTAATCCCTCTGTTCCGATTAAGATTCTTCCTAAAATCTGATTATTTTGACAGTATTCTTTCAGCTGATCGCGCAGCTGTTCTGGATCGGCCAAATGAGTGTACTGGTAAAAGGAAATGACTTGGTACATAGGAAGCTTTAATAGGGCATGTTTTAAAAATATTTTGTGTTTTTTTACAAACAAAAAAAGGTTTAAAATTCATGAATGGTTCTGAAATTTTTATTTAGCTTCATTTAGCAATCTCTCTGCATTCTTATAGGCGAACTTTTCTTGTACCGCTGGATCTAATTGAACTATAAAAGCACGCGCGCTTTCATCGAGAAGAGCGCCTACATCGTCATCAAAGTGCCATGCGAATGCACGATCTGTGCCCCATAAGAATTTGTCGGGATGCCCTTCAATCAAAGTTTTCCAATTTTTTAGTGCAAGTGACTGAATCTTCGTGTAGTCTCTTTTAAAATTGGATATAAATTGGTCTTTTGGTTTGCCATCATAGAGATTGCCAGACTGGCCTTCGCCAGGAACATCGGATAAGTCAGTGTCTAGGGTATAAAATGCATTTGGATAGGTGATGATACCCGTGATAGACGATGCTATTTCTGGACCGTGGAATAAGAATGTTACATCCGGATAGTCTTGGAGAATTTTTTTAACTGCTGCTTGTTGATTATTGTCCGGGTGCATCATCACAACAAGACCATATTTTTCCGCAACATCATAGTAGGGACGCAATGATTCGTCATCAGGACTTACGCCTTTGTATGCATCTTTGTAGAAGGCAAGCTCACCAAAGCCTTTGAAAATGCCGGGATTTGCGGTAAGAACTGATTCAACCTCGGAAGGCTGAAGATTTAATGTTGATACATGAGAGGTCATGATGAACGGCACTACTCTACCTGCAAATTGCTCATTAACCTGCTTGATCTGCACAAGTGCCTGCGTCTTCAGAAGATTAGGCACAACATAGAAGCCAAGCGCAGACTTCACATTTGTCTTGTCGAAGAGGCATATGATGCTCGCAGCAGGCACATCTTTTTCAAGCGTAGCACCACTAAAATCAGCTTGTGCATAGAGTGCTTCCGGTACGTCAAATGTAAATGGCATATGCAGATGGGCATCAATGAGCGGACCTTCGTAGTATGACGAAGCGGAGAATTGGTGTGTAGCTGGCGTTTTGTTGCACTCTACTATTTGGAGAGAATTTGTTGAGCTTGTGCCAAGAATGCTACGCGTGATCTCTTCTGTTTTTTGTTGCGTAATCCGTTCGATTTCTGCTGGGGTGATTTTTTCTGCTTGATCACCAGCAATGCGCCGTATCTCGCGCTCAGTAATGTCACGAGTCACTTTTTCAATGATTGCTTTTGTAATGAAGCCTGCAACGACTAAAAAAATGACCATGCCGATGACAAAATATATTTTTCTCATGATTCAATCACCCGCGATTTTTTCCGCATTTTTATAGGCAAACTTCTCCTGCACTTCCGGTTTAAGCTTTCCAATAAATGCTCTGGCAATTTTCACCTGCATCTCTCCTACCTCTTGATCATAATTCCAGACCGCATCACCGCGATCTGTTCCCCACATAACTTGATCAGGATGCTGCTCGATGAGCGATTTCCAGTGACTTAGCGCCTGCTGAATAATCTTATCAAATTTTGTATTTGCAGCGTCAAGATACTTTTCTTTGCTTTTTCCTACGTACAATTCAAAAATCTCCCTTTCCCCGCCAAAAAATTCATCGACACCATAAAAAGCATTAGGATGTTTGCTGAGAATATCTTTAACTTCTTCGACGGAAAGCTGATCACCGTGCCAGATGAAATTAATATCAGGATATTGTTTCAACACTTTTTCAAAATTATCTTTATGGCCATCACCGAGATGGAAGTAAACTACTAACTTATTCTTTTTTACAAGGGGATAGATTTCTTGCAGCCTAGGAGAGTCAGGCGGAAGCTCGGGAGAACCGCCATTTTCGCGCGCATAAAGGCCGATCTCGCCATAACCTTGGAATAAGTTGGGATAAGATGCTAACATCTCTTTCAATGTTTTTGCATCTACTGTTGGAAAGCCATTTGGCTCACCATCGTTTCCGGAAGACATAATGAAGGGAGTAAATTGTTTCGGATATTCCTGCATCGTCCTATTCCATATTTCAAGCTGATGCTTTGATATTTCTCCTTCGTACGCAGGGAAGAAAGCAAAATTATCGTGCGTGCCTTCATGTTTCAAAGTGCAAGCAATTTCACTCATCTTGACATTCCAGCCAAGTAAGGCTTGTGGACCGCCAAAGCGGCCTTCAGGTGTTTGGTCTTGCATTTGTTCATCTTCTTCGGGCGACCAATCTGGTATTGAAGGGATATGTAGATGAGTGTCCGTCAAGGGGCCTTGATAATATGTAGCCGGATATTCTGGTTTAGGAAGATCCGGACAAGAGCTTGGTGCGAGTGCACGCTCAATGCGATTTCGCCAAAATTGCTCTTCTGGAGTTAGAATTTCTTCCAGCGGTTCAGGTTCAACTGCATTTTGAGTCTCATTTTTAATTTCAGCAGGTTTCTGGACAGCTGCCTCATCTTTAGGTTCAATATCAGCAGCCTCAATTATTTCTTTGTTTTCCTGAATCTGTTCACTAGAACAACCGCTTAGAAAAAGTACTACGAGCAAAAATAAAGCTGATGTTATTTTCATTTTATTTGTTCTTCTCAATTATTCTTTCTGCATTCTTATAGGCGAACTTTTCTTGCACTAAAGGATCAAGTCTGTCAATAAATACACGTATATAATTATTCAAAGTCAATGCAACCTCAGGATCTTTATCCCAAATAGCTGGACCGCCCCTATCTGTACCAAATAAAACTTGATCTGGATGTCTTTCAATAAATCCTTTCCACATGGGAAGATCTATCTTCAATAAAGTCTCATAATCTGCAAAATTTTCTAAAAATTTCTCTTTGCTTCTGCCTGGCTCTAATAACCAATCTCCCCCATAAAGTTCATTTACTGTGTAATACATATTCGGATTATGGTAAAGTAATTCTTCTATAAACACTAAAACTTTTTCATCATGCGATATACCTGCTTGAGTCTCACTAATATTAAACAAATTGCCTCCATGGAAAACAAAAGTGATATTTGGATTTGCTCTAGCAGCATTCCGATATGATTCTTTTTGACCGTCACCCGGATGAAAATAGACAACTAATTTATGCTTCTCAACTACTGGATAAATTTCCATCAATCTTGTGGAATTTGGCGGAAGGGGTGGAGAATTAGGATTTCCATATAAGCCAATTTCGCCATACCCTTTGAATAATCCTGGTTCCAAATTTAACATCATCTCCAGTTCTTCTGCAGCTACTGTAGCTTCAACCTTGCCTGGCGGATTGATAAAAGGAACAAAAAGATTTGGATATTTTTTTAAGGTTATCTTAACTACGTCTACTGATTCTTGCACTATAGGCTCAGCAACTGGGAAGAAACCCCAGACCTGTTTAGTTCCTTCAACATTGATCATACAAACCCATTCTTCCATGCTGCGCTTTATCCCTAAATTATCTCCAGTATAATAATCATCAGGAAATCCGGGAGCGCCGCCCGGTAAGTTTTGTAAATGAATGTGCGTATCTATCAGCGGGCCTTTGTAATAACCATCCGGTAAATTACTCGGATCACGAGGCTCAGGACATTCAACTGGTTCAAATGCTTTAGCAAATACTCTCTTCCAGTGGCGTTCTTCTACAGATAGTTCTTTGTCTTTATCGTACTCTTCTGCATCATCGGTTAAAGAATCTTCAGAGGTCTCAGCAAGACCAGGCTGCTGTGGAGCACAACCAACCAGAAAGATAACTAAGAATAGAAGAATAAGCATCACTTTTTTCATGAATGAGGTAAGTTTCCGTAGTTTAATAATATTTGGGAAATTCTTAAAAGAGAAGAAATAAATTGAGTTTCATGGTCCTTGATTTTACCAAAACCTTGTCAGAAGCTTTAGAACATATTGGTTATTCTGATGAGGGCTATGAATTACCAGTTTACGGAGCGGAAGAAATGAGAACTCATCTTATTTCTGATGAAGTGATAGAAAAATATGGCCGGGCTAAATGGGCAGTAGTGGATATTCTCAATGAAAAGTATGGTGCTATTCTGTTTAACAAGTTTGATTTACATAACTGGCTGGAGAAAAATAAAGATGATGAAGTTGCTTATTTCTTGAATGAAGCTGGTTCCAACAGCCTAAATTATTCGCAGTATTTGGCACCTTCTTATTTCCATCTCTGGCTGGGTAAAAATGGTTTTGTTATCGGCATAGAACAGAAAGGAAATGGATTTAATGCGCGGAACATTAATGAGAATAGGATAAAAGAACATCAGGGCGGGGCATTTGCGTTTTTTAGAGAATGTAAAGGTACGGTTTTCTTTGATAATTCCGAGAATGCTAAAGTAGTATTTTTTGAACTAAAATTTTAAATATAAACCTGTATACTAGAGTATATGGATGAGAAAAAATCTTTTTTTGAGAGACCTACTCCTTCACGGATCAAGGAAGGGAAAGAACTGGTTTTGTTAGAACAGAGAATAGTCTCTGCTCTGTTGGACCTGCGGCCTCATCAATATGCAGTCATTTCTGAAAATAGTTTTAGAGGAAATTTTAATCCAACTAAATTTTTGAAACATGGAGATACTTACAAATTAAGCAATCGCCCTTTTGGGAAAACTCCCTATCAATTGTTGCGTGAAGCGGTGGATGATCGTCAAACCGCCTTTAATACTCTGATGGCCGGATATTCTTTCGTCCCTAGAATGGGATCGGATAGAGTGCCCAGACGCGTTCCATTTGTTGAACTCTTGGAAGCAGCGCGGATTATGGCCTACGGACATGAATATCCCGGTGCTGGTCCTAAAGTACTTGGCGAATACATCAATTCAGCCAAGGTAAAGACGGAAGGTGGATCTTTTCTGGTCAGTACTCCTTCCAGGAGCAAAAAAGATCATCGGCATAGATTTACTATCACTAGTATTCCGATCTATTTTTGGAAGCCCCATGTACATCTTATCCCTTATAGTTTTGCCAGTCCAGATTTAGAGGTAAAAAGCAAAATGTTTCGGGAGCTACGCTTTACGTTTGAGAATAGTCCTGAACCAAGTCAAATTAATTATGTTCAGGCTCATGCCATTGCTGCTGCTTATGCTGTAACTGAATTGCAGTTGAAAAAAAAGAATCACACTCCCCATCGTTTCTTAGTTTTTCCAGTAGTCTCACAGCAAGCAGTTGATCTCTACTCTACTTTGCTTAATCGAACTTTGCTGCAAGTTCAGGAAAAGGAAAAAACTGAACTCAAACATTTAACTCAAGCCCACATGGAAGCAATCATGTGGCGTTTAGTGCGCCGTCAAGGATATGAAGCTGGTTTTGATGATCGTGCTTTACAGGATGGAAGAGTTTACAATTACAACTGGAACCATGTATAAGCTCAAACAAGTTCCGGAAGATTTTGTAGTAATAGAAATTCCTGCCCTGCAGAAGGAAAAGCAAGGAAAGTATCTTTATTTCTGGATGAAGAAGAAAGGTTTTAACACCATTGATGCGGTCAAGGAAGTAGCCCGACAGTTACGGATTAAAGAGAAACAGATCGGCTTTGCGGGGAGCAAGGACAAGCATGCCATCACCGAGCAGTTGATTTCAATTATGGGCATGAAGAAGGAGGATGTTGAAAAGGTAAAAATTGAAAATGTCTCTTTGAATTTTTATGGTTATGGAAGTACACCGATTTCTCTGGGCGACTCAGGGGGAAATAGATTTGAGATAGTTCTTCGAAATCTTGAGGATGAAAAGATTGAAAAAATATCTTTATTAGAAAATTATTTTGATGAGCAGCGTTTTTCAAAACATAATGTTAGTATCGGCAGGCATCTGCTCAAGAAAGAATTTGGGAAAGCAGTGTCTTTGATCGATGAGCTTAAAGTACAAAAACATCTAGAACAAAAAAAGACTGATTATGTAGGAGCGCTAAAAGTCTTGCCGGCACGCTCCCTGCGGATGTATGTGAATGCCTATCAGAGTTATATCTGGAATAAAACGGTAGCCAAGTACTTGGAACAAAAGGGCGAGGTATGGAAAAAAGTTACTTACTCTGGCGGGGAATTAGTATTCACCTCTGATGCAGAAAAATTCAAGGAGTTTAAGATTCCGTTGGTTGGGTTTGGACAAGAAACGGCGGAAGATCCAGAAGTTCAAGACCTTATTGATCAGGTCATGGAGGAAGAAAATATCTCTTATGCTGATTTCATTATCAAGCAGATTCCGGAACTGACTATGGAAGGAGAGCTGCGTAAGGTGTTTGTAGAAGTTAAGGACTTGAAAATTGGGAAAAAAGTTGATGACGAATTGAATTCCGAAAAGAAGAAAGTGAAAGTTAGTTTTACTCTGCCGAAGGGAAGTTATGCGACCATGGCGATTAGGAAAATTGTTTCTTAGT
>DATDUF010000054.1:0-7276 GCA_035290485.1 Candidatus Nanoarchaeia archaeon | reverse complement strand
GCATGACTCTGCTTGCAGTCGGCAGGCGCTGGTACTTTGGGAAAGATGCCCTAAAGCATCAAGCATATTTTCATTGTGGTCCTTTAAGTGGCCTCGGCATTCACTGGAGATATCATTTTGATAATAAGTCAGCAGCTCTTGAATTTTTCCCCCTGCCTCCCCATAAACAATTTCTTCTCCGCCATACACTTTTGTCAGCAACTCTAATCGAGTTAGGGCCTTGTTCATATTACATCCATAAATCTGATCATCTGCTGCAAAGATAGCTGCATATTTAGCAGCATTTCTCTCGCCCGGTAAAGAAATTATTCTCACTTGTTTCTGATTTAATTTCTGCCATGCTGCACCTTGCTTCTGGTAAAAATCGGCTTGGTTTGCGCCAGTAAAAACAACGGCACTGACTTCAGTATTATCAAATGATCGCAGTTGTGCCGGAACAGCAGAACCAGGAATGACCGTCCCACTAGTATCAATAATTCGCACCTGTAAATTTTTCTCTGGCTCAATCTGATCTAATGACGGTACAAAAACTCGTTCAATCCCTTCCGTAGAATTAATGAATTCATTGACAAACTCGGCATCGTTGCCTAAGACATAATATTTCACGGTAGCCGGAATGACAAATAAAAAATCCATTACTTTGAAAGGCATGGCATAAGGTAAACTCCAGGTTACAATACGTGAACTATGCACTTCCCGGGGAGCAAAGATAGGATCGATTGAATTCTGAGTCCTGGCCGGCTTGTCTTTAATGCCAAATTCTCCCACTTCATTGAGACAAGAAAAATACAGAGTGTAATCTGCTAGGCCGCTGGCATCAATGAAGTTCTTTGTTTTTTCTGAAACACCCGCTCCGGCTAAGATCGAAGTCATCACTTCTACCACATCTCCGGAAAGCCGTTCCTCAGAAACTTGTTTTTGTCTTGCTACTAAGCCTACAAAGAATAACAAAATGACTGCGCCGGCAATGAGGATATAAACCCAATTAAAAGTAAGTTCAATCTGACCTCGCTTTCCAAGAGGAAAGTCACGAACGAAGTGACTCGACTTTCCAGATACTTTTCCATATCTCATAAATTACCTCAATTAATTAGCTAGTTAGTTTGCCGCTGCTGGAACTCGGGACAATAAAGTCTTATCACCTTTACCTTCCATTACGATACTGAAAGCTCCTTGTTGAATTGGAACACATAAGAAATTTTTTCCGCTTTTATCTTCCATGCTTATTCTGTACACTTTAATTTTGACCGGCGCAGGAGGAGTTAAGAAAACATTTTCATCTGCACCTTCATACCCTTTTCCCGCATTTGAAGCTCCACCCCAGACACTGCAAGCTACCTGGTCAAAATTACAAAGATCAGGATCATAAGGCTGGTCTAAATCCACAAAACAGATCTGGTTATAAGTAGTAGGAGGGGCATATTTTTCCACGCGTACTGAACCAAATTCAGTATATATTTTTTTGATATCGCTCTCCAAACCGGTCTTGAACTGCACAAAAGCAACATCTTCCCCGCTTTTTAAAAATCCGGAAATCGCTTTATAGCCGAAGATCAGGATCAGGGCAAAGCTAAGAGCTGCGACGATAAAAACAAAAACTTGTCCCACCCCTATTCCTTTTTTATCAATCATAATTTTCAACTTTAACTAATTCGTGAAGCAAAAATTATCCTTTTCTTTTCTGGCTCATCTTCCGTAGCTTCTGAAAGATGTCTTTAGCTTCACCTTTATCCACAATATCAGTAATATCTTTCTTTTTTGCCTGGGCAGCGATATTTTCTAATTTCGCGAAGATGCTTTTCTCTCCCTGACGTAAGCCGGGCTTGATCTCTTCTTTATGTTCTGCATATTTCTGCGCTAAGGCGCTTACTTTGGAAACATGATCTTTTGCCGGAGTGCGTAAAAGAGATTCTAAATGTGGTATTTGGGAAGATTGCTTGCCAAACTCGGCAAAGACTTCCCGTCGGGAACGTTCCTTAGCCCGATCGGCCCGTGATTTTCGCAATGAGGCTAATTTATCTGTCCAAGACTGTATTATTTTTTGGGGTTGTATTAGTGGAGCGGAAGGTCTTGTAGCTGGTCTTGCTGGACTACTGCTGGGGCGCGTATATCCAAATGATCCAGAAGATGGTCTGCTTCTGGAACTACCACCTGGCGCAGTGTAATAATATACTAAATATCCAATGCCGCCTAAGACCAAGAGTAATCCTAACAATAAAAACACCCAAGCCACACCGTTTAAGGTACTGCCTGAAGTTTTCACCGCAGAAACACTTATTCCTGTTTTTCCCGGCTCAGCCACACATGGATTAAATTCTTTAGTGTACTCTTCATAACTAGTATACCCGTCGCCATCGTAATCTTCTAAGGTATCACTTACGCCATTAGCATCGGAGTCTGCACTCAAGGAATTAAAGCTGCAGCTTTCCTGATCATATAATTTTTCCCACATATCCGGTAAGCCATCTTTATCCGCATCCTTAGAGCGTTCTGATAATGGTATTTGCCCGCTGGCGCAGCCAATTTCATCCGCGACTTTTCCTGCGGCAGTTCCTGAACACTGATCACAACTATCTAAAACTTTGTCGCCATCAAGATCAAGCAAAGAAACTTTTTGTGATCCAGTATAATTATTTCCTAGGCTATCTTCAACTGCGTAACAAACCCATCCTGATTTATCAAAGAGAACTTTTTGTCCATTGTACGGTTGATTAGCCAGGCAAAGATCAGCGGAAGCTGCTTTTCCATACATAATACTACAGCCGCTGGCATCGCCGCACTGTAATTCTACCGGAGTCAACGTACAGCTTTCTGGCAAAGAATCGTTAATGACGACATGAACAGCAGGTGCGCCTTCATCATTAGCGCAGACAGAATAATCTGCTGACGTCAGTATAAAACCATCGCTCTCCGCAAAGTTTCCTACATTTCCCACGGCATCAACTGCTATTACTCTGGTCTTATACTTGTGTCCTAATTCTAGACTGTAAGTCGGAATCAGCAAAGGTAATCCCGGTCCGGCAGATCCGTTTAATACCAATGTTCCCACCAGAGCGCCATAGCCATATGAACTTCTAGCCGAAGTAGTAGAAGTATCATAAGCACTAAAACTGTTAGAGTTATCAAAATTACTATTCGAACTGCTGGCATTATTATTATCTAAAGTATCACTATCTAAGGCACTACCTTTTGCCTCACCCAGATCATACACTTCATAATAATAGCCGCTGATATTATTTTCATTGGTGCCCACCATCAGCTGCATTTCTGTTGTCCCGCAGCTCATGGTTCCATCATTGACAGAAGTAATAGTAGGTGCAGTCTGGTCTATGGTAAATACAGCATTTGCTTCCGTAAGATGATCTTCAATCATGCACCGTACTGGGATGATATGTTTCTTTTCTTCTAAAGCTCCTAACGCAACTGCATGGAGGGTACCGGCCTCAGTCGGGAAAGGAACATAATCAAATCCTTGCTTATACTCGCAGACCGCGCTCTTACTTGTTTCCACCATCAAGGTCACATTTTTCTGCTGGATATAGCCGCTAGGAGTTATTTTATTGATCGCTCCTAAGGCGCTGTAATCAACCGTAAATTGTATCTCCTGTGTTTTCGAAAGATCGCCGGCACCATTTTTACAAGCTACTTCAAGAAGATATTCTTTTTTGGCACCTTCAAAATTGATATTGAAAACCGTTTGATGCTGAGTATCAAGCTTATTAAATTCAGTGCCAGGGAAAGAAAATTCCATGGTTCCATATTCTTTGCTTCCACTACGCTCAGAATTATCGCTAAATCTGCATACAGTTTTATCATCCGTATTTACTATTAAAGAAGTGGTGATTCCTTCGGCAATAAATCCTGGACTGGCTGAAGCACTGGTAATCTGCGGAGCGCTGGGATCATATTCCAGAGAAAGTTTCTCTTCTGGCCCGAGCTGTTGTTCCCAATTCATGCATCGTACATAAAGCTCTTTAACTCCACCGCGCTCAGAATAATCTGAAAAGATTGCCTTAGGAAAGTTTTCAATTATGTACTTACCTTCAGCAGTAGGTTTCAAAATTTTATAGGAAGGTAAGGCATTATACATGAAGCCCGAAGAAAAGTCAAACTTACATTCTACGGTCGGAACTCTGGTAAAAAATTGCAGGGGAAAGACTGGCTTATTGCTGACTCCCCACTTTTCTTCCTGATACCTGGACATGGAAGGTTTTTCTAAAGTTAAGCCATAGCCCTCAATCCGCACCATCCCGCAAGTTGGTTGATAGACTGGATTGTTTGCTTCGTCGGTAGAATAATAACAAACCAAACTGCTTTGTTGTAAAGCTAGAACCTGAGTAAATTCTTGATAACCAGGATTACTAATTAATTCGCAACCTTCTCCTAAACAATAAAATGTTTTAACACAAGTAAAACCGCCATCATTATTACATTCAAAAGATACTTGCGTGGAATTTACAAAGTATTCTTCCCAGCCATAACCGGAAGGCGTGGCTGTTCTCGATCCTTCTTGCAGATTAATTTGCACATTTGGGGCACTAAAGTCAACTTTGAATTGTAAGTATTGTTCATAAGGCTGATTTGTCAAAAGATCGGTACAGATTATTTTATACTCGCTGGAATATTCTCGTTCTACAAAACCTGGGACGGCAGCAGTAGTATGATGCTTGCCATTTTCATCACTTACAAAATCAGCTATTTTCTGATTTGTCGCCGTTAAATACAATCCGCAGCTTGCCCCGGTCGCAGTTTCAGCTTCAAATTCGACATTGCTGGAAGCCACCGCACCATATAATTTAGGCTTGACTAAATTTATTTTTTCTTCTAAATCAAAAGTGTATGTTTTTTGCTTGGTATTGAGATTACCTTGATTGTCCTCACAGGTTACGGTAAGTTCGTGTTTTATGCCTGCTAAATCCTTAAAAATTGCTTCTTTCTTTTGTTTTGTTCTGTCAACGACGACAGTTTTCTCGCTGCCGGCAGGCAGAACTTGTTTATCAGTAAAAGTACACTGCATAGGTTCGCTGGTTCCATCCAAATAAACCGTTAAAGTAGTTTTATCTCCGACACTCTTTATATCTTGATTAATTTCAAATTGCGGAGGAACATTATCAATGTAGACGAATGCAGTCTGCACATTTTCTTGGTTGAAATAGCGATCTTTAGAATAAAACTTCAAAGTGTAGGTTTGTCCAGGAACTTGGTCTTTCAAATTGCTTAGAACATTTACTACTAGCGTTTCATCTTTTAATTTCCCTGGATATGATTTTTCCGTAAAAGAAGTGCATACTGCTGGAACTCCCGGCGCGGCACTGACTAAGCAGTATCCTACTGCTCCCAAGGGACTTTCTTTATCCTTAGCTTGAAAAGTAAGATTAGATTTAGTTAAGGAAAGCACATTTGCTCCGGTAAGCAGAAGCTTAGTGGTCGGAGCAGCATTATCTTTTCGACAGGCAGCTTGTTCTCCGGCATTAGAGAAAGTCGCACAATCATCTTTAGTGTCTCCGTCACCGTCTTTAACACAGCTTCCTTGCCCGCCGGGAACCCCGCTCCATACACATCGTCCCCAACCGCATTGGTCAGTAGAGAGAGTAATTTCCTGACGATCATTCTTCTCTAAATCCTGGCCGCCAGTACATTCACTTTCAAACTGATAGGTATAACAATTAGTTTGGCTGGTCGGTTCTTTACCGCAAGAAGCACAATAGCTTAAAGGCTTAGCTTGAGTAGCAGAGTTAGAGAAACACGCACCTAAAGAAGAACAAACTTGATCAGTACAATAATTGTTTTCAAATAAACTTCCGCCCGGACCGCAGAGAGAACAGCGATCATCTTTGCTATAATCTTTTTCCACACAATAACCAGCTCCGGTTTCCTGCGTAGTTGTAGTAGGAATATTTAAGCCGGAAAATAATTTGCTGTAATCGAGCAGCGGAGTCTTGGCAGCGCTGTCTACCCATTCACATGATATTCCTAAACAATTGTTGACTCCGCAAGCATCTTTACTTTTGTAATCAAAACAGCTGGCTACGGTAGCGCAGCTATTGCATTGATTGACAATAGTGGTGTTGCTGGAATCAAAATAACAATAATCAGCTGCTCCTGTTTGTTCCGGAGCGGCGCCATTTTGGTGATTGTAACATTGATTTCTGCTGTAATATAAACCGAAAGGAGCCGCGTCAATGCTGCAAATGCCTGAGTCCTTACAAACTGCATTATGTTCTCCTATGGCCGAGCAGAACCAGACTTGCCCATTACCATCTTTATCAGCACAATTCTGGGATACAACTAGCTTATTCTGTTCATTACAAGTCCAAATATTTTTACGTTCGGTAGAAACTCCTGCAGTGCAAAACAAATCCCAACCTAGATTTTCGGAATATCGTCCTTCACAAGCTTTATCACCTAAAATGATAGAAGTGACAGCTGGTTTTTTAGACATTTGAGCGCCATCAAACACTGCTACAATTTCATAGCGGTACGTTTGACCCCATTCTACCTCCGCATCTAACTTTTGGTTCTCAAGTGGAGAGACGGTAAAAGTTTCTCCATCTTTTTCTGTTCCTTTATACTTAGTTATGATATAATTCAGGACTTCCGGACAAGGTTTGGCCCATTGTAAAAGAACTTCTTCCTTTCCCCGTACTGGACTGCTGGAAAACTGTGCTACATCCTTGGGAGGGTTGCCAAAACTACATTCCCCAATATATTTAGATAATAAAAGATTAGCTGTGAAGCTCAATCCTTCTACGACGGAAAAAGATTGAGGATTGGTATTAAAATCCTGGTATGATGCAGAAATTTTATGATTTCCCAATCCTAATAAAAATTTGTAATCCCCGAGAGGATCGTATTGCGACAGTCCCTTGAAGATATCATCAACGTAAACCTTTGCGCCAAAAATTTCTTCTCCGGCATCTATTTTTTTATTGTTGTTCAGATCCAGATACGTTTTACCTTTAACTCCTTGGAAGGCCGCGCTTGCCAATTCAAAATCCAGCTGAGAAGTCCCTTCACTTACCACGGCTGCTTTTTGCACTACTTGATAACCTACTTTGCTCGCGATGATTGTATATGAGCCGGGAGCAAGATTAGGAATACTATAAGCGCCGTTGGCATCACTGGCAATCTGGCCGCTGCTTGGTCCATTCCAGGAAATAGTAGCACTAGCAACAGTAACTTGATTGGCATCTCGTACTGTTCCCTGCAATCCTCCCACGCCGGATGATTTTATCAGTACAATATTTTTAACCGCTTGTTGGCCGGATTGTAAAAC
>DATDUF010000053.1:0-6991 GCA_035290485.1 Candidatus Nanoarchaeia archaeon | reverse complement strand
CTGAACCAGAATATTCTATCATCTATCCCAAACTAAAATACGAAGGCGCGTATAATGGGCCGTTGTACGGCACCTCGGAGCAGGTAGGATCAGCTTCTATGGATACTTATTTTCAACTTCTGGACAAGAATGGCATCAATTTTTTTATAGGCATGTTTGGCATTTCCGGAGAGCCTTCGACTGATGCTCTTTCCAGCGATATCGGATTAGGTGAAGTCATTGCTGCAGTGCAGAAACACCCTCGTCGAGTAATTCCTTTCTTCAATCCAGGCATTGGCGGAGAGGAAGTTGAAAAATATCTTGGAGAACAATTAACAGGCATGTATACTAAGACCTTAGCAGCATCTCAAAAAATAGTTGGGAATGAATTTATCCGAGGACTAGGCGAAGTTGAAACCCAGGAATGGGTTGTGCAGCATAATGATGCTAGAGTATTGCAGCTGGTTAATCTTGCCCAGAAGAATGATATTAATTTCATGTTCCATCCTGTAGCTAGCAAGATAGGTGATGTTGAAAAAATAATCGAGGCTTATCCGGATACAACTTTTCTGATCCACATGTACCGAGAGGATTTGGATAAAAGTAAAAACCAATTGGTCAAGATGTTGCAAGAACATGACAATCTCTATTTCAGTATGGATGCCGCTCACATACTTTTTACTGGAGGAGATGATATAATCTATACTTATGACAGCACCAACAAACAATCATCTATCGATAAATTTGTTTCCACTTTTGAGAGCAAGGAAAAAACAATGATTGCTGATGCCATCAAGGCCTATAAACCCGTTGTTGATGCCGTGCCGGATAAGGTTATGTGGGGAACTGAGATCGGCCCCGAATATGCCTTTGATCCGCAAGTCTTTGACCGGGCAGTCAAGATTTCACGTTTTGTGATCGCCGGATTTGATAAAGAAGATCAGGAAGCAGTCGGGTATAAGAACGCTTTACGGGTCTTTGGACAAGGCGTCGTAGTTGATGCAAATATTAAAGTGCTTGACGCCAGCTCTTGGCCAGACTGCACTGCCGCTCAGATGAGTAGCTGTGATGCTTCCTGCGATATTCCAGATTCAGACCTCTTAACTGCCGAACAAGAGGCCTGTTTTCAGAATTGTCTTATTGGTAAACAGTGTAAAGAAGTCGTGGAGCAAGATGCAGGTTAATTGATAATTTTTGATAGAAAACTTGTTCTTTACAGAAAATTTATAAAACTCCTTACCTCTCGTATCCCAACATGAGCAAAGAAGATTCCGAAGATCAATCCGTGCATTGGACCGATGTTGCTGCTGAGAAAGTAATCCGGGAAAAAGGCGATAAAAAATCTTATACGGTAGCAGCAGGAATCACTCCTTCTGGAACGGTACACATCGGTAACTTTAGAGAAATAATTACTGTAGACTTGGTCCGCAGAGCTTTAGAAAAGCGAGGGAAAAAAGTCCGCTTCATCTATTCCTGGGATGATTTTGATGTCTTCCGAAAAGTTCCTGCTAACATGCCCAAGCCGGAAATACTGAAGCAATACCTTAGAAAACCCATTGTCGATACTCCTGATACCTTCGGCTGTCATAAAAGCTATGCCGAGCATCATGAAAAAGAAGTAGAAGAAGCTGTTCCGAAAGTTGGCATCACTCCAGAATTTCTTTATCAAGCGAAAAAATATCGCGCGGGTGAATATGCTAAGGAGATGAAACATGCTCTGGAAAATACTGGAGCTATTGTAAAAGTCCTTAATCAATTCCGGGAAGAGCCCTTAGAAAAAGAGTGGCTGCCCATATCGTTGTTCTGCGAAAAATGCGGCAAGGATACCATCACCACCTTAGCTTGGCAGGGAAATTACACCGTAAGCTATGAGTGCGAATGCGGGCATAAAGACACTTTTGATTTCAAAAAGAAACCTACCTTAACCAAACTGAAATGGCGGGTTGACTGGCCGATGCGCTGGGCCTATGAGAAAGTAGATTTTGAACCGGGCGGAAAAGATCATTCTACCGTTGGGGGAAGTTATGATACTGGAAAGCAAATCTGCAAGCAAGTCTGGAATTTTGAAGCTCCTACCTATGTCATGTACGATTTCATCAGCTTGAAAGGCATGAATGGAAAAATGTCCAGCTCTAAAGGTGATGTTATTACTTTGAAAGATGTGCTGGAAGTCTATGAACCGGAAATAACTCGCTATCTTTTTGCCGGTACCAGGCCTAACCGCGAATTTGCTATAAGCTTTGATGCTGATGTCCTTAATGTCTATGAAGATTTTGATAAAGCAGAACGAATTTACTTCGGAGTTGAAGAGCTTCAAGATGAAAAGAAAGCAGAAAAATACAAGATTGCCTATGAATTAAGTTACATTGGAAAGCTCCCTAAAACAATTCCATATCAGCCAAAGTTCAGGCATCTTACTATGCTCTTGCAGATCAACAATTTCAATATCGATAAAGTGGTTGGTTATTTTGAAAAAGAACTTAAGAATGATCATGATAAAAAACGTCTCCGTGTCAGAGCAGAATGTGCTAAGAACTGGCTGCAAAAACATGCGCCAGAAGAATTTAAATTCACAGTTCAAGAAAAATCTCCCGTAAAAGTAAAAGCAGAAGAAAAAAAGATCCTGCATGAAGTGGCCAAAAAATTATTAGAACGCGATTGGACTGATGTGGAATTGCATGAAGAAATGTACATTCTCTGTAAAAACCACAATCTGCCGCCCAAGGATTTCTTTACCTTATGCTACCGGGTTTTGATCAACAAAGAACGCGGTCCTAGACTGGCTTCTTTTATGTTAGAGATCGGAAAAGAGAAAGTCGCGGGATTGCTTAAGAAAGTATAATCTCAACCAAGTATAACCATCTATTTTCTCTAAGAAGGATATTTTTATAACCTAGTTGAGCTGTTGCATAAAAAGACGTAAAAAAGGTGTGGTTTCATGCAGTCATTTATCCAAGATTTTGGAATTCTCTTCCTAGTCATAGTAGCCATCTCTTTTTTAGTAAAGTTACTGAAACAGCCCATCATCATCGGCTACATACTTTCTGGATTTATCTTCTCTTTTTTCATCGCCGGCGGCAGTTCTACCGAAGAACAGATTCTGCTCATGGCCGAATTAGGAATAACCTTTCTGCTCTTCCTGATGGGTTTGGAATTTGATTTTCATAACTTAAAATATCTGGGGAAAGACATCTTTATCTCTACTACTATCCAATCGGCTCTTTTTTTCACTATTGCTTACAGCCTTTCGTACTTGTTAGGCTTCAGTTTCATTCAAAGCGCTTATCTGGCCATCCTGTTCATGTTCAGCAGTACTTTACTGGTAGCTAAATGGCTGGAAGACAAGAAAGAAACTTCCACCCTGCACGGAAAAATTACCTTAGGTATCTTGATTGTGCAAGACGTGCTGGCCATCCTTATTTTAACGGTGCTTAATTTACTTCAAGAAACCAGTGCCTTGAGCATTCTCTTTGTACCACTTAAAGGGCTGCTCTTACTTTTCATCGCCGTTATCTTTGTCAAATATCTGCTTAATCATCTGCTTAAAATGGCGCATCGTTATCCTGAACTGTTATTTGTCTTCAGCTTGGGAGTTTGTTTTTTATTTGCCTGGATTTCTCCGCTGTTAGGATATTCGACTACTATTGGAGCATTTATTGCTGGCGTAACTTTGGCTAACACCGAATACAAAAATGACATCTTAAGCAGATTAAAACCCTTGATCATCTTCTTCAACCTGCTTTTTTTTGTAGGATTAGGATTTCAGATTACTACTAACTTTGATAGTCACATTATTTCTCTGATCATACTTTTCTTTATCCTGTGCTTCTTGGTTAAGCCGATCATAATTTACTTGACTCTTAAGCAGCGGGGATATGATCTCAAAACTTCATTCATGGTAGCGGTAAATCTTTCTCAGTTCAGTGAGTTTGGCATCATCATTATTTCTGCCGGTATAGTAAATGGCCTGGTGAGTGGAGAAGTAGGTGCCGTGGCTATCATCTTAGTAGTTCTGACCTTACTGGTTTCTTCTTACTTCATAAAATATGATCAAAAAATGTTCAAATACTTTGAAAAATATTTACGAAAAATAGATTCTTTTTTCGTCAGTAAAGAACAAGTTAATGAGATTCCGAAGATGACTGGCTACCAGATCATTTTTTTTGGCTATTACGATTTAGGAAAAGAATTCTTTGCTAAATTGGAAGGTTTAGGAAAAAAAGCTTTAGTAGTTGAAAATGACCGAGCTAATATTCACCTCTTAAAACAAGAAGGGATACCGTACCTTTACGGCTCCGTTTCTAATCCTTATTTTCTTGATCATATGGATTTACATCAAGCTGAAATAGTAGTTTCCAGCGTCCTTGATGCTGATGAAAGCAAAACCATCATCAAGACCGTAAAGGGAAGAAGTCCTAAAGCCCTGATGATTGTAACTGCCAAAAGTCTCAAGAGTTCGCTCGAATTATATGACGCGGGCGCGGATTATGTGATCTATCCATCTTATCTCAATGAGCAAAACGTTTCAGTACTTTTAGAAGATTACACTTCAGATATCAACAAGATCATCACTAAAAAGATCAATGATCTGACCAGATTGAAAGTCCGCCAAGAGAGGTTGAAAGGGACAGAAACCATGTTTAACATAAATGATTTTATGAAATCGCTCTCACTCAAGAAAACAGTACAGAAAGTGCAGGAAAGTGCGCAGAGCGCTACTGATATCTTACATTTGGATGCTTTACATTTCACCAAAAAGAAGAATTCTAAAAATCAAGAAAAAAATTAAGAAAATAAAAGAAATTGATCTATGGCCAGCTTAGATACTTTTTATCGACCTTGCCATTATCGAAGTTGAGATTGACTTTCTCCACGCATTTGTTTACTTCTGAGTAGCTCAGGTTCATATTCGCGCCGGCCAAAGTATGGTCAGCGAGATCCAAGACTTGGTTGACTGTTTTGCCTTTGCATGTTCCTTCCGCGACCAGCAGATCCCCCAGCGTATAGCCGCAGGCTTGATTGCTGGTAAGCATGTTAAGCTTCAGGGTCAGAGTCTGTCCTGCCAAAACTCCTGCGGGTGTAGTAAGCGGGTCGACATATTGTCCCTTTAACGAATTCGGCATGTCCATCGCCGGTAAAAAATCAGTTACTGCTTTGACGCTGGTAAACAAAGCATAGTCAGCATTTTTCTCTCCAATCAAAACTCCGTTTACAAAAATTGATGCGGGCAAAATTTTGGCATGATTGTCCCATCCTCCTTGTGTATACGTTGTAAATGAGCCAAGAAGATCACCGCAGTTTCCACCAGAGCCGCCAGTCCCGCTACTGCTGGAATTTCCATCTCCAGTACTCGAACTTGTAGCGCTGCTGCTTGCTATGGTGCTAGAACTTACTTGATCCATTCCTCCTTGATTTAGAGAACCGCCAGTATTATTGCCTCCGAATCCACCCTGGTTGCTTCCGCCAACTCCTCCAGCTCCGCCTACATTATAATTTCCTCCTGCGTTGCTGCCTCCAGCTGAATCAATGCTCGCTCCGCCGAAGCCTCCGTTTCCATTAGTGGAACTATTATCTCCGCCCATCCCGCCGAATCCACCAGAAGATCCGCCAAGTCCTCCGACATTACTTCCGCCTACGCCACTGGAATTATTTCCCCCACTGCCTGCGCTGCTTGAGGTAACATCATAGTTTCCGCCATTGCCGGAAGATGCTGTGGAAGTTACGGTAACTACGGTTACAGAACTTGTTTCATAGTGATTTGGATCTACCATCGGGGCCGTGCCGCAGGCTGCAGCCATGCCTAAAACTAAAGCGCTTAATGTTTGTGTATTTCTCATAATGTTTCCTCTTAAATTTTTTTAATTGATCAAAGAAAGTACTTATTAAGGATTATTGTTGCAGGAAACCAAGATTAGAAAATAAATTAAAAATAAATATAAAATGCGGACGGCAGGATTCGAACCTGCGTAGGCACTAAGCCAATGGGTATCTTCCGTTTAAAGCGGCCTAAGCTTGGACTGATTCTTGGTTTTTACCAGAGAATTAACCATCCCGTTTGACCGCTCCAGCACGTCCGCATGACGAAAAACTTTCTTGAGCTTTTCATTGTTTCTCAGAGGTAGGCCATTTAAAAACTTATCGTTATCTTTTGCTTTTATCTTAATTCCATAATAATCGGTATTATATTTCTTATTTTTCCATGATTCTGTATGATGGAGT
This sequence comes from Candidatus Nanoarchaeia archaeon, assembly GCA_035290485.1. Classification (GTDB taxonomy): domain Archaea; phylum Nanobdellota; class Nanobdellia; order Woesearchaeales; family GW2011-AR9; genus JACPIL01. The sequence continues at coordinate 793 of DATDUF010000053.1, read as the reverse complement.
ATGTTTAAGTCAGAAAGTATTTTACTTGTATCTGAAATTAACTTTTTACTTGCCGAAGTAAAACCTATAGTCTTACCTCTAATCCCTCCATCTGTATCAAATAATCCTGCCAAAAAATGACGTTGTAATTCAGGAGAGCTTAGAATTTTTGTTGGAATTTCTACAGAAAAGCATTTCTTACCTGCTGGAATACTCAAATCATGGGTTAGGAAATGGTAAAAGCTTTTATTTCTAAACTGAAAATAATACCCTTGTTGCTTTCCTATCCTTGGCTTTGTTTTCTTAACAACACTTTTGGTATTTATAACTTCTTTAATCAAAGACGCAACAACGCTCAAGAAATCTGAATCTACTACTTCAATGGTAATTTTATAATCTGGTGACTTATCTTGTTTAGATTTGGTAGCACGAGAGATATGTCCATCCCCTACAATTACGCCAGCAAGATATGCTGTCTGCTCATTCAAATCGATGGGATATATTTTACCTATATTCATTTTCATTACTCAATAAAAGGAATTATAAAATATTTCCAGATTTGTTAGGGGAGTTAGTTCAGCACGTCCGCGTTAAGAAAGTAAAAAGATAGTTCTTTAAAAAGATATCTACAATTATCTAAATTCTTAAAAAATAAACTATTCTCCTTTCTTCATGCAGATCCGCCGCGTCAAATATAAAGACATTGAACAAATTCCTCAACTGAAAATAAATCAATCTTTTAAGACTGATTTTCAAGGCAGCGCTCCTGCACCTTTCATAGGCAGATTTGGCTATCCGCATGTCAATGTCGGCG
>DATDUF010000052.1:0-10411 GCA_035290485.1 Candidatus Nanoarchaeia archaeon | reverse complement strand
ACTTCTTCTTCCTTATATCCGAGCACGGAAAAAATACTGGAAACAGCCGGAATCAACTGGTGATCGACATAATATTCTGCGTCATATTCTCCTGCAGCAACATCAACCGGAATTTTTGCCCTATCTCTGACTAACCCCTTGCCTTTCACAATGATAAAAGGGACAACTGTTCCGGCCTCAACATTTTCACCTCGCTCTTTCATCTCCTGTGCTACTTTGACATGCGGAGCGAAGGAAGAGTAACTGGAAAGCTCACGGGTAATCTGCGTTTTGAGGATCAATCTATCCAAATTAACCTTGCCGCTGCGTAATTCTTTAATCGTATCCTTAACATACTTTAATGCTTCCTGCACCTTTTCCTGCAGCACTAGCTCCAGCACTTTCTCTTGTATCTCTTTCGACAAGGGAGACCAGTTTCTTCTTACTGTTTCAAAGCCGGTAATCTTTAGACTTCCATCGTTTCGTAATAAAGCATATTTCTTTTTCGCGCCAATTAATTTTTGGTCGCCTTTCAATCCCACAAAAATTCCTCGCGGATAATGTCCTTCCAGTTCCAGCTCCATCTGGCCGGGAAGGGTTTCGTTAATCTCTTCCATAAAAGCAGTAGCTTCATCGATGCTTTTACCTTCTAAGAGCAAGAAACAGGAATCAGTATCAGCATATACCACTTTAAATCCTTTTTCTCCAGCTCGGGCAATAGTGGTAGTGATATAATTCCGCGCATAGGCCGTAGTAGAAGCGGCAGACTCGAGGCTATACCAGCGAGCAGCATAAAATCCTAAATAGCCGTAAAAAGAATTGGCCAGGATCTTCAAGGCATAAGAACGTGCTTCCAGTAGGGCAGTTTCCTTTCCTTCCTTTTTAGCTTTCTTAATTTCTTTTTTTATCTCGCCGCGGCGCATAATCAACTGTTCTAAGATGGCCGGTAAAAATTTCTTATCCCGTGCACAGAACCAGTATTCCTCCTTTCCGGGAACATGCGTCCCTGCTTTATCCGCGCAGCAACTGCATTTCAAACCTTCCGGACCGATGTTGTGAGCAGATATAATAGTTGGATAGAGAGAACGGAAATCAAATACTACCACATCCTTATACAAGCCTGGCGTTGGTTCATACACAAACGCTCCCTGAATAGATTCATCCATGCGTCGGGAAATTTCCGCATTCTCCGGTTTATTCGGCGCAACCACGTCAAATTCCATCGCTCTTTTCATAATATAACTCTCTACTAATTTGCTGAAGCGCATCCTGATTACATCAAAGGTCGGCAAGCCTACCATGGAAGTAAACTCGATCATGTCCGGGAGCAATTTCTCACAGAGCTTGTAAGCCAAAAAACTATCATGCTGGTTATAGGCGCAGAATTCCGCTAATTTTTCCGGCTGGCCATCCCAGACTTGAGAAAGTGTATCTAACTCCACTTGATGTTTGCTATGATTCAGCAGCAGTCGGGAAACTGCATCCAAAGAATAGGTTTCTACATCTAAATCCTTGCCAAAAATATTACGGATAAACTTCAGCATATCGGCATGGAGATATCCTTTGATCTTGCTTTGCACATCGCCAAAACCGCCTTGCGTGACGATGATCTCAGAATGATCTACTCCTAAGTCCAAGCGGACATTAAACTTTTGCGCTCTAGCCTGCAGATAAGGAAAATCAAATCCATCTGTAAAATAGCCGGTGATGATATCCGGATTGAATTCAAGGATACATTCTTTCAGCCGCTGTAGTAAAGCTGCTTCATCCGCAACCACTTCCACATACTCCGGCAGATTGGCATTTTTCCAGGTGATAACCTTACGAAATTCTTTTCCCTTTCCATCCCTTCCTTTTTCCAGACCATAAAAAGCGGCCATCAGGATCGGATTATTTTTAGAATCAATTTCTCGTTTCACGGCATAAGTTTCCAGATCAATCGCTAAAATTCGCCAGTCAGACCAGGGCTCGAACTTTCGCTGTTCAACTTTTTCTGCTACAAAAACCGGAACGCGCATCCAGGGAGCTGGCACAAAATTTCCCTCAGCCACAACTTCCCTCATAGGAATAATATTATGATCACGTAGATAGCGATGCACATACAAAATATCCCGTTCATAACAGTTTATTCCCCAGGATTGAATTTCTTTCGCCAGCAGCGGAACAGCTTTCGGATAATTAGCATAGGCTTGGTAGAATTCCTGCTTCTTCCCCAGCAAATCTTTCTGTACTAATTCCAACCTAACTACTTGGGCTGGTTCTAAGCCTGCTTTCAAACTTAGCTGCAACACTTTCTCTTCAAATTTTGGTTTATCTAAACCCACAGCAGCAACATAAAAAAAAGGCTGGTAATGGTGCTTAACCGCTACTTTCTTTCCATCCTTAGTACGGCCGTAGAAATAGAAGAAAGTCTTTCCTTCTTCAATCTTGTACTCAAAATCATAGGGATAAAATTGCAGCTCCATCTCCTATTCCAGAATGACCATTTTATATAAAATTTTAGGCAGAAACGAGAATAAAATAGAGTCAATAAAAAAAGCGGATAGATTATAATAGCCTAAATAGAATACTAAAATGGAACAAACTTTTGGCCGGCCCTATATGTAATATCATCCTTTCCTTCAGCATTCTTAAGAGTGACCTCAAAAGGATAGAAGGAATGCACATTAACTTGACCCACCACCAACACCTCTGTAGGTGCGATAACTTCCCTGTTCTTAGCCCACCCAGAAATAGTGTTAGCTAAATTTTTTTCTGCTTTACCTCCTTTCCCCGTTTCGCAGGAGTACAAAAAAATAACTGCTTTTGGAGATAAATTTTGTAAATACTTTTCAAATTCTGTATCTGAAATATCAAGGCTTAATTTTTCATCAGGCAAGTCTTGATTATAAAATGTATCTTTGCTGCCGAGAACAAGGGATGTGGCATTTCCATGTCCTGCCAAAACCAAATATTCAAAATTAGTAGGCAAAAGAAGCGGTTGGTAAATTTCATCTTCCTTCGAAGCTACAATAATTTTTACATCATAGGCTTTCTTCACACCTTTAAAAAAATCCAGAAAGAGATCATTCCTGAAAACCCCTTCTTTATACAATCCATTACTACTGGGATTATTATCGTTGGTTGGACAGATAAATAAAGCGTTTGGTTTGGAGGTGTCCTTAAAGTTTATCATTTCCGGTAAATCCAAGCCTAAACGATATAATAAAGGCAGCTGAGCTCCTGTAAAAATATTTCTTCCTTCTGGATCTTTAGCAGAAAGAAATTTTGTAGCATAATCTATTGTTCCCCCTGCCCCTTTGTAAGCAAAAATATCTCTACCGGTAAAAAGCGCTTTTTCATTCTGATCTTTAAATGAAACTAAACTTTTAGCGTATTGAAAATCTCCTCCTTCCTTTTGATAAGCAAAAAGCTCTTCACAATTAAAAATAAAATTTCCCTGGGAATCAGCCAGAGAAGCAAATTCTCGTATTATAGAATCCTTACCTTTATCTGCATAACAAAAATAAGGATCTTTATTGCTGATAATTAAATTTTCCAAAGTTATTTCGCTGGTGCGGGACTTTAGAGATTTCTCTGTTGGTCGAACTGCTTGAGAATGTGAATCAGAACGGTTGGTTTTAGAACAGCGATATATGCCTAGAGCTGCCATAATTGCCCCATAAAATGCTATTACAGATGATTTACGAAATGAATTTTGCATTTTCCTTACCCAAAATTTAATTTCCAAATTTTAAAATAAATCAAGGAATTTTTCTTAGCGACTTGACTAAGTAATTTTCTTTCTCTTCCTTGGCCTCTATTTTTACTTCCTTCCCGTCCTTTTTTTCCTTTTCCTTGGACTCTTCTCTCTTTTTGGGAGAGATAAAATCGCCTAATTTTGCTATTTCTTCCGTCAGCTGGTGGGCAGTAATATCCAGATCATCTTGATTCATTTCCTTTGGCTGCCATTGCAGATTCAATCCATCTCCTTCCCGACGCGGAATTATCTCGATGGCAAAATGGGGAACTTTCTGTCCGGCACCTAAGCCGTTACGGATCAAAATATTTGTTCCTTCCGACTGAAAGACCTCAAACACCGCGCGGCTGGTCTTATCTGCTGCGATTATGCACTTGGTTAAAATTTCATCAGGAACTTGTTCCATGATCGTAAAATGCTGGCGGGGAAAAACCGTAATCTGCCCAGGTGTAAAAACCATATCTTTCACTACTACAATGACCTTTTCATCTTCGTAGAGCAGCTGAGCCTTACTTTTTCCCGCTAAGATATCGCAATATTCGCATTCCATGTTTATTTGAAAAGCTTAGCAATGTCATCTAAGCTTGCTCCTTCCCCTCGCTTGGTTTTTGTCGGTGTAGGTTGCTTGTCTTTTGGTCTGTCTTTTGGTTTAGTAGCAATAGGTCTAGCAGTAGCTGCAGTAGTCTCTGGTTTGGCTTTGGAGACCTTAGGTAACTTAGGCGGTTTCACTAATGGTATTTTCTTGCCGCTGACGCAAGTGCAAGGCTTTCTGCCCGTCTTTTCTGCTTCTTCTCTGGAGAGAACAACTTTATTTTCCTCAGGGATATTCTGGGCGAAAGCGCATTTTTCTTTATGATACCGCTTGGCGCTGGGACTGGTAATAAAAAATTCTGATTCAACTGCTAGCACTTTCTTTTCGGCTCCGCTCGGTATTTCCTCTCGGGGTAATTGTTTCTGAATTTCTTTTTTCCCGCCTAATAAAGTTAATAATTTCTTTTCAATGGCTGCTTTCACTTTCAGGGCCATATCTGCTCCCACTAAACGTTCTTCTGCTGACAATAATCCGTCGCCATTCTTTCGCGGAAAAAGATGGACCATGAAATGCTGCGCCCGCTGTCCTGCTGCTGCCCCGTTAGCCACAAAAACAGTGGTCCCATCACCGCGAAGCACTTTGAGCAAAACTTGTGATAAATTTTTAGCCACGATGGAAAGGTGTCCCAGAACTTTTTCCGGAACTTGAGGCATGATAGCATAATGTTCCTTCGGCAATAATAAAACATGCCCTTTGGCGGCTGGATTAATGTCTAAAATCGCCCAGCAGACGCTGTCTTCATATACTTTTTTAGAAGGAATTTTTCCCGAGATAATCTGGCAGAAAATACATTGCTGCCGTTGCAACTCCTGCAGCTCTTCAGGAGACATATTTTTGATCTTTTCTTCCCACTGCTTGCGCTGCTCTTCCGTTGGCTCTGGCATTCAATAAGTAAGGAGAATTTTCTTTATAAAGATATCTCCAGATTAAAGCTCCAACTTATTCACTTTCATAAATTATAAAAAGGCATTTCCCTTAAAAAAGCAGTATGAGTGCAAATGAAGTTTCCGTGATCGTTTTCAACGCTCAATATTTCTCTGGCCCGGAAGTCAATGACCATAAAATTCTTATGCCCGTTGATAAAGATCAACAAATAGAACGGATCAGAAAATTTGCTGATTTATGCTACGAAAAGGACCCAGATACCATTCTCGGAAATGAATTTCAGGAAAATTCCTCTCCTACCCATGATCTCAACCAAGCTGATTTTCTGAAAGAAGAACTTAAAGCCAGAGGCTTAGGAGATTATGAAGTGATTCGGATGGGCGGTTTCAATTTTGAAGAATCAGAATCGCCCTTGATCTGGAGAATGGCCCGATGGACTTACAATAATGATTATGTCCGAGAAAACTTTCTGATCAAGAGACTAGGCTTTGGTAAAGTAGAAATACCATCGGAAAAACTTGGCCCAGTCCGCTTGCACACCAGTGACGTTATCTTGACTCGTTATCCTTACTCTGAACAGAACCACCAATATTTTTTTCCTACCCCTCCGACCAAACTACAGTTTTATTTTGATTTTGTGACTCAGAAAGATGAGCGGGAGGGAATTACTTCCTGCATCATACATCATCCTGCTTTTGATTTCATTTTTCATGGCCTCCATCTACCGTACTCTAATCGCCCCAATCGAGAAAAACAAGCAGAAAAAGTATCCGAAATCGTCGACGATTACTTGGAAGTATATCCTGACCTGCCCCAAATTATAGCTGGAGATTTCAATTCCGCTCCGGAAGGGCTGCAAAAAAACTTCCGCTTGGATCGAAAAGTTGATGCCTTAGAAAGAATCGTACGCCACCCGGCCTTGCATTGTCACCCCGACATTTATCCCAGAAATGATTATGTCCCTCCGCCGCATCTCCATGCTACTTATCCGTCCTTAGCACCTGAAAAAACCATCGATGCAGTCTTACTTAGAAATGATCTATACTTTACACATTACGAAGTCTGCAGGCTGGGAATTTCTGATCATGAACCGGTGTATGTTAAGATAGCCAAAAGGAACTCACTCTAGAAATTCTCGTACATTCCGAAAAGTAGTCTTCACGAATTTCTTGAAATCTAAACCACGTTCTTTCATTTCAAACAACGCCAGGTTCACATGCGTACTTCCTTTTGGCAGCCTAAAGCCGGCCTGTGAACTTAAGAAATCTAATTGCTGTAATGCTCCAGCCCGGGCTAAGACCGAAGCAGCTGCCACTTCCACATATTTTGATTCTCCTTTCTCAACTTGAATCTCGCCCACCGTGCAGCCGGGATATTTATCCACAACATGTTTTCCGGGAAATAAATAATCAGCACATTCCTTATGCAGCTTGTTGAGCAGCTTAGTAATCTCACCGCTTCTGTTGTATTCCTCTGGAAGAATGCTTTTAACTTCACAGGGCGCTAGATGCTTGATTTTTTCTGCCATCAGTAATACTTCCTGATCAGCTAGAGTTTTGCTGTCAGCAACTCCTATCTCTACTAATTTTTGACGCAGCTCCTCATTAGCCTTCACTCCTGCCACCACTAAGCCGCCAAAAGTATCACCTTTCAACGATTCATCTGTACCAATAATCCAGCCCTGCTCTTTTCGAAAAGCTTCTGAAACCAGACGTTCTCCGATGCGGTGCTGCTCTAACTCTTTTGCTGCTTTTTCTATTGCTGCCGGCTTGCCCTGCAATAGTAATTTTCCCGAAGAATAAAGAACAAAGGAAACCTCGCCTTTGGTAAGACGCAACTCTTCATGAACTGTTTTCTGCCTTTCCCCCTTAAATCCTTTGAGCTTCTGCAGGTCCTCTTTTCGCACACCCTGAAAAACCACCATGGAACAGAAGAAGCGCTTACAATTAATAAAGATTGCTTACATAAAAATACCATTAATAACAACAATATCCTTTTAAAGACGAGCAGAATAATTTAATGATGGTTAATTCTCTCAAGGAATACATTGTAAATCAAAAAACAACCGGCGCCATTTGGCCTTCTTCTTCGAGTTTAGCAAAAGCTATGGCCAACCAAAAAACTTTATCTATCTCACGATCTGTAGTTGAACTTGGACCTGGATCAGGAGCGATAACTAAACAAATTCTTGCTCGAAAGCCTCAAAATTGTACCTTCTTTGCTCTAGAAATTAACCCTACTTTTGTTCGGAAATTTAAAGATAATTATCCCGACACCATAATCCATTTAGATTCCGCAGCAAACCTCCAGAATTACTTAAAAAGACATAATCTTAAGCATTGCGACACTATTATTTCTTCACTTCCTTGGACTCTTTTAACTCGAGAAATGCAAGATAAAATTTTCAACGCTATATCTGCATCTTTAAGTCCTAAAGGAAAAATGTTTACATATTCTTATTTCCATGGGCTACTCTTCCCTTCAGGAAGAAGATTTCTAAAACTTCTCAAACAGCATTTTCCTCACATCCAGAAAAAGATCGTCTGGAGAAATCTTCCTCCAGCTATTGTATATGAGTGCAAGAAATGAGACGAAGATCTAAATAAATTCTTAAAAAATTAAATTAGCTATTAAAACTTTACCGCAGGCGCATTCTCAGCGCCGGCATTAGCTTCAAAGAAAGCGCGCGGCTGAAAGCCAAGCATCTTAGCCACAATTGTTCCGGGAAAGACGCGAATCTTTTGATTATATGCACCGACTGCTTCATTATAACGCTGTCGTTCAACATTGATTCTATTTTCTGTTCCGGCCAATTCGTCTTGTAAAGCCAAGAAATTTTCATTGCTCTTAAGCTGAGGATAATTTTCCACAGTTACTAATAATTTTGAAAGAGTACTTTCCAGTTGATTGGCAGCAGCAACTTTTTGTTCAGGGGTAGTAGCAGACTGCCATTTGCTCCTTGCTTCAGTTACCGCGAGGTATGTTTCCTTTTCAAAATTCTTTACTCCTTTTACGGTTTCAACTAAATTAGGAATCAAATCTGCTCTTCGCTGGTAGACGCTTTGCACTTGGCCCCAAGCAGTATCAACTGCTACTTCAGAACGTACTAAATTATTGTACGCAGCCATAAACCATAATGCCAGTAAGAAAATAACTACTACGGGAACAACCCATTTCCAATTCTTTGCAAACCAATTGCCGTTATTTTTCATGTGTCTATCCTGATGTAAACTATTTCTCTTTATATAGTTTACCACCCACCGCTGGCTCCACCGCCGCCGCTGCCCCCGCCACCGAAGCCACCAAAGCCACCTCGACCGCCTCCGCCAAATCCACCGAATAAACCAAAACCGCCCAAACCCCCGCCATGCTGTTGCTGGCTGGGAAAAGTCAAAATCAAATTAATCACTACAAAATTAAAGGCTAAAGTCCAATTGTAGATATACCACATGATAATACTAAAAATTATTAACAAAATCACCATAAAGAGAATGGATTTTGGAGAAGGCAGCCATGTTTTAGCTTTATCATCACCTGATTTCTGATCCGCTTTCTTGTCGTAAGCCGTTCTGATCTTTCGGCAGAGAAAAATATTCAGATAGGTTAAAACCACAAAAAGAAAGAGTGAAAAAAAGATCCATCCAATTTCCTTAAACTCATTGATTTCTTCCCTTGATTCTGAATAGACAGAAATCGCCTCCGGATCATTAGCAATTATTTTCTGCACGTCTAGTACTGCGCCGTAGATTCCTTCACCGTAATTCCCGGCCCGAAAATGATCAACAAAATTTGCTCTTCCAATCCTCCCGGCCATAGCATCCGTAATGATTGGCTCTAAACCATAGCCCACTTCAATCCGCCATTCACGATCTTCTACCGCAATGACCATGAGCAAGCCATTATTGACATCTTTCTTGCCTACGCCCCAATCATGAAATGTTTCTACTGCAAATTGGTCGATATCTCCACCATCAAGGCTAGGAATAGTGAGCACGGCAACTTCTACCGTACTGTTCCGTTCGATCTCTTCCGCCAGGGCATTGATCTGCGCTTCAGAATTTTCATCAAGGATATTAGCATAATCAGAAACATAATTTATCGGCTTATACTCTGCTGCTAAAACAGCAGGAAGAATCAATAAAGAAATCAGAAAGGCAATCAGAACTGATTTTATCTTCATGATATCATTAGCTCATTTATTTGCCAATTTATTTAATTCTGATTGAACGATAGCCGGCATAACTATTCCAACTAGAACATAGAGGATAAACCAAAGCACCGTATTATCATCTTTTTTCACTTTGTGAGCAAAACCTTCACAATACTTATACGCCCAGTAAAGATTAGCGATGGGAATTATTATTAGCCATGCGGTTGGAATTTTTGCTCCTAAACGATTAATTTCGTTTTTAGTAGATATCAACCAATAAATTCCGTAAATGCCGAAAGTAATTATAGTGAAGAGATAAACTAAGAATATGTTTCGATGTTTTATATTTTTAGCTTGTTTTATATTTTTAGTTTTTGCCATTCTGTGAAGTATAACTTTTTATCTTATTAAGCTTTCGTAAAGATTTCCTTTTTTCTTATCCTCAAAATTCTCCCAATTTTTTCTGCTGGGCATTCGCTTCCATGTTCTTGTATGACTGCCAGCTTCTCCTGAACAAATGCGCATGAGTCTTGTAATATTTTTTTAAAAATTCCTGAGTTTTAGGATCACTCATGTAACCGGAACCAAAGTCAACTCCTGTTTCTTTTTTGAGATGCTCCACCTGCCGATCGCGAATGACTTTGGCTACGACGGAGGCTGCTGAAGCGACGATATAATTCACATCCGCTTTGTGTTCAACAATCAGCTCTGCTTTTTCACGCACTGCCGGGCTTAATTTAGATGCAAAATAATTTTTGTAAGCAGCAATATTCGGGCTGGGACAATCTACGATAATCGTATCCGGATCAAGTTCAGAGATCATCCTGGCTGAAGTATCTGCTTCCAGCCAATTTAAATTAGAATTTCCGCCATCGACGGATAAATCAATGGCGTCTGGCTCAATCATTTCAATGCGAAAATCCTCCACCACTTCGCGGATGCGTTCAAACAGTTCTTCCCGCACTTCTGCACTTAACTGCTTGCTGTCCTTCACGCCCATCCATTCTAACTTTTTGATATTCTCTTCCTTCACTGCCAGAGCAACCATCACTAAAGGGCCGAGAAC
>DATDUF010000051.1:0-4213 GCA_035290485.1 Candidatus Nanoarchaeia archaeon | reverse complement strand
GGACAAGCAGTACATTTACGGATCTCTTCTGCTAAGGAGAATAGAGTAGCCATTCACTTTAGTAAACAACGAAATCTTAAAAAACTTCGCTTTCAATCCTCGTATTGATGAGAAAAAATGTCTTAGTATTTTCTTTGCTCGTATTTTGTCTGATGGTCGTATTTACTCCCGTAGATCTTCAGATCCAAGCTAAAGTTAGTACGCTCTGGAATCCTGTACTTACTACGGTCATGATTTTTATCACCAATATTGTCAGCACCCTGCCTTTGTTTATCCTTAGTATGACCTTATGGTGTTATTTAGTTTACAAAAAAAGATATCGTAATGCACTTTTGGCATTCTGCAGCATAGTGGGTGGAATTGTATTTGGAACAATCTTCAAACATCTTATCCAGAGAGCACGGCCTGGACCTGGTTTAGTGTCTGCTTCCGGATATAGTTTCCCCAGCGGCCATGCGTTGATTTCTATGATTTTTTTTTCTCTGTTGATCTATCTGTTCAAAGACGACATAAAGAATAAAGTTTTACAGAACTGTTTTATTGTTGTTAATGTAGTACTTATTATCTTGATTGGCTTTAGTAGAATGTATTTGAACGTGCATTGGTTCAGTGATGTGATTGGCGGATTTGCTTTGGGATTGGGTTGGGTGACCTTATTAATGTTATTAGAACAAAGAATTAAATTAAAACCAAAAAAGAAATAAATAAAATAAAAATCACTTCTTACCCGCTTCCTGATCAGCGATGTCTTTCTCATACTTTCTGATTTTATCGACATAAGCTCTCTCTTCTTCTCGAGTCCTTACCTTGCTCTTAACGCCCAGCTTAGCATCTCTAACCTTGTCAACTTCGGCATCGTCGTGGTTGTCTTCCATAACAATCTCAGTTTTATCTACCGCCAGTTTATCTTTGATCTTGACTTCAGCAGTAAGTTCTTGAGCCAAGCCTTTTTCATACTTCTTGATCTTCTCAACATAGGCTTTCTCTTCTGCTTTAGTTCGGACTTTGTTGCTCTTGATGCCTAGTTTTCCGTCCCTAACCTTATCCACTTCAGTATCGTCATGATTATCTTCTACTATGGTAGGTAGATCATTGACTGCTACTTTGGAAGTAGCAATGTCCTGGCTTTGCACACTGTTAATCATTAACGGCTGTGCACTACTATCTGGAGGACTGGAATAGCTGTTCAGCTTCTCATCTGCACCAGGAGCAGGGAACTTGTATCTGGTGATGACACCATTGTCATCAATCTTCACATAGAGGATATCATCAGCATCCCCCCAGCTGTTCAAACTATAAGCGTTGTAAAAAGAATTGAAAGAATACAACGGCTCTTTGGTAGATTCTACTACTTGATTTCCGGCGATTTGGTTGTTGTGGCTTTCCGTAAGGTAAAATCCTTGTTCCAAATCGGAATTAACCTTGTTATTTTTTACAACATTATCATGGCTGTTGGCCAGCTTGATCCCTACACGATTATTAGTAAGCTCATTTCCTGAGATTTCAGAATTATTTGATTCCTGATGCAGTTCAATCCCGTGCGTTCCATAAGTCTTGACCACACCTTTGACAAACGCATTCTGGGTATGATCATAGACTTTGTTACCAATAATCTTACCATTTTCATTATATTTGCTTAAGATGATCCCATGATTTCCGTTGTTGTAAACTACGTTGTTGGATGCCACAAAGTTATCGGAAAAATCGTGGATGTCAATTCCGTATTCCAGGTTATCATACACTTCTGAATTTTGAATGGTTACATTATCAGAATCAAAAGTGTAAAATCCAAAATAGTTATGATGAAATTTGCTGCTGTCGATGTACGCTTTGGGCAGGAAGCGTAAAGCTACACCCCAATGGCTGCTGCTAGAATTGTAATATCCAAGATAGGAAAATTCAGAATTTTTAGCGGAAAAATATTGTGCTGATGACCTGGTAACAATATCCGGCCTGACGGTGGAATAATTAGTCCTGGACAATTCGATCGGCTTGCCGGTCTTAGGGTCATATGAAGTTACTTTTACACCATCAAAATAAATTTTTCCATAGATAGTGATCAGAGAAGTAGCGTACATTTTGACGGTGGAACAAGAAGTGGTGTTTACTTTCAAAGTCCCAGTGCTCGCTACCACGATAGGTTTCTTAACATAACAGATTCCATTTTTAACTTCGAGATAATTAGTGTCTTTAATATCCTTAAGATTATTGGTACCTGACTGGATCCGTGCAGTTCCATCTTTATAGACGACTGTTGCACTTACAGAACCAGCTAACAAACAAAATAATCCAATAAATAAAACCAAAGCTAACGCTTTTTTATGATATGACATGCTCTACCCCCGTATTTGTTTTTGAAGGATTAAAGTAGAAAAAGGAAGTATATAATCGTTAACTAGTAGAGCACAACAGAAAAAAGCTAAAAAATCTTAAAAAAAATTATGATTCAAATATCCAGCAGCACTTTCGCTTTCCAGCCCTGCTTGTCTTTGACCACTTCAAATTCATGCATGGTAACTGCTTTGACATCAACACGAGGATCATGGCGAGTAACATCTAACTTCTCTCCGTGAGCGAAGCAGATCAACGCATACCCTTTTTCTTTTTCTTTGATCTCCAGATCATATTGGCTAAAGACGAGCTGCTTGTAATCTTTAAAAAAAACTAATTCTTCTAAAAAATCAAATAATAAGCCATCAATTTTGGCATGCTCAGCTAAAATTTTTATTTTTTGTTTAGGTTGTACCGTAGTTACATCCACCATCGTTTCTTCGGTAGCTGCGGCACATTGCTTAAATAAATCCGGTAAATTATCAGCTCTCGCTACAAAGAGAACATCCGCGGTATGATCAAAAAACTTGTGAAAGGCCTTCATAGACCAATAATATGTTCTTTATCTTAAATACTTTATGCTTATTGAGGCAAAGAAAGAATCATCATTTCATCAGCTAAAGTAAAATTCAGCAAACCATCATTTTGTAATTTTTCCAGTAATGATAATAACCATGTTCCTTCATTATTTTTGTAATCTTTCTTGACTGCTTTCCCTAAATCCTGCAATGCCATTTCCTGGCCTTGATTTCTTCGGGCAAACTCCACCATTCTGCCGCGAAAAATCCGATTAGGAATATGCTTGCCATTTTCCGTCATTCCCGCTTCTTTCCTTTTTTCCATCACAAACAAAGACTTCTGGGGATTAGTTTTGTAGACTGGAAAAAATTTGCAGGATGATTGTAAAGGACAGCTAGAACAAGAAGGAGCATTCCTGGTACAAACTAATGAACCAAAATCCATTAAGGCGCTATGAAAATCTGTACTTTTATTTTCCGGGATAGTACCTTTAGCCAGCAAATATAATTCCTGTTCCTCTTTCTTGCTCATCGGCAAGCCCTGATCTTTTCCCTGAAAGAAGCGCAGATAAATTCGCCGTATGTTCACATCGATAGCCGGTTCGGGAAGATTGAAAGCAAAAGAAAGTATGGCTCCGGTAGTATAGGGCCCCATGCCCGGTAGTTCCTGAAGTTTTTCTTTATCCGAGGGGATAATTCCATTATATTTTTCACTTACTTCTTTTGCAAATCTATGTAGCAGCAGAGCTCTTCTATTATACCCTAAGCCGCTCCAGGATTCAATCACTCCCGCTTTGCTCGCTTTAGCCAGATCGTTAAGGGTAGGAAATTTTTCCATAAATTCCTTAAATTTCTCAATCACTCTAGGCACTTGCGTTTGCTGGAGCATGAATTCAGAAACCAGGACATAGTAAGGAGAATTATTGCTGCGCCAGGGAAGATTACGCTTATGCGCTGAATACCATTCAAGAATCTTAGTTGGAAAAAGAGATTGCATCTTACATTACTTTTTAATTTTTACTCCACTACTGCCTTAATTCTTCTCACTCCAGCAGAACACGCTTCTTCTTTCACGATCTTGAATTTCCCAACTTCCTTAGTATTCTTGCCATGCGGCCCGCCGCAGAATTCTTTAGAATAATCTCCCATGAAGTATACTGTAACTTTGTCCGGATATTTCTGGCCGAATTCCATTTCCGCGCCAATTTTAACGGCTTGATCTTTAGTCATTTCTTTACACACTACGGGCATATGCTTAGCAATAACCCGATTCACTTCGTCTTCCACTTTCTTGATTTCTTCCGGAGTTAATTTTCTATCAAAACTGAAATCAAAGCGCAATCTTTCCGGAGTGATATTGCTTC
>DATDUF010000050.1:0-12874 GCA_035290485.1 Candidatus Nanoarchaeia archaeon | reverse complement strand
GTTTGAATTTTCAATGTTCACTGGATAACCAACGAACAAACAATAAGGAACAATCAAAAATGATTAGTATCAATCAAGTGAACAAATGAAACCGCAGCGAAGGAGCGAGTTATTACAGAAAGGCTGGCGCGAAGAAGAATTACGAAAAGCAGATGCTATTCTCGAACAATCTACTAAACGCGATGTTTTCTTTTCCAAAATAGTCTTCTGGAGCGCATTAGTAGTAATCGTCTTTGCCAACCTTCTCATTTCTGTCATACTTATCCCTTTTTTACTTGCTTTGTATGACTGGGCTTTGTATGGCATCGTAACTATACTAGCGCTGTGCATCGGCTTCCTCTATAATTTTTTGATCACTGACATCGGCTTGCTAGAAACAGCTCATCATCGCCTGGCCAGCATCATTGTACCGCTCATAGGAATGGGCAATGTTATTATCATGGTCTTAGTTTCCAACCGCTTTATAGAAAGTGTCCATCTCAACAACCAACCGCACAGCCCCTGGGTTACTGCCGCTGTTTTCGGAGTAGCATTTATTCTACCGTATGTGGTTGATCAGATCAGAACAAGTTTTCAGAATTAACCGCAAAAAACTTTGCAAACAAACTTTTTCCACTCTTAATATAGGTCACTTAAAATACTGCCTATTGAAATAGAGCTCCTAATTTTGACTCAACTGCCAATCGCAATTAAAGTAACTCCAGCCATAACCCCAAATAAGGCAATCCATTTCCAGAGCGTCATCTTCTCTCCTAAGTATTTCACAGAAAGCATAGTCGTAATCAAATAGGAGATTGAGCTGAGAGGATAGACTACGCTTAATTCTTCCCGTTGTAAAATAACAACATAGAGAAGTAAGGAAAGCCCAAATAAAATGACGCCTTCCCAAAAGATACGGCGGAAAAATAATTGGCGCAGAGGATATTTTGACGCCGCTTTTTTTAAGAGGATAACTGCCAGCGAGCCAGACAACACCCCAACAATGATCAAAAAAATTATGAAAATTCCGATCATAGCGAATTCCCCTGCACTTCTGATACTCGTGAACTGCTCCAGCCCAATAAACAAATGGAACAAAGGATCAACAGGACTCCGGCCCACTTCCAGACATTCATTACTTCAGTAGGAAAAAAGAAAGGAGCAAGAATGCTAACCCAGACATAACTTGTGGCAATAATTGGATACAACATGCTCAACTCGCCTTTCTTAAGAGCAAGAATCATCAAGACCGACCCTACAATATATAATAAACATCCTACTATGAAAGGTACGTTAAAAAAAGTGAAAGGATTAGAAAAATTAATCCTCAATGCCCCTGCTTTCCAGAACATTTGCCCAGATGAAGTAAATATGGTGCAAGCTATCATCAACAAAAATCCGCTGCGAAGGGAAGATTTTTCCGTCATTTCTAATTACTCTTCTAACAAGATCTTAACAAGAGCCGCATATGCCGGGCGAGCAATCAAAACTCCGACTGACATGCCTACGATGGTAGTCAAGGCAAATCCTTTCAATAATCCTGCTCCTGCCCAGAACAGGGGAACCAAACTGCCTAAATTAATCACATACGCACCCATGATGATAAACAGTGCATTTTTAATCCTGCTTTTCCAATCGAGGCTCTCTGCTTCTTTCCGTAAAGTCTCATCAGTGATCACAATAAAATGGTTCATGCCTGTTCCTACTACCACGATCAACCCCGCTATAGAAGCTAAGTCAAGATTCCAGCGCGCTAAGGCGGCAAAACCTAAAATCATTACTAGTTCACTCAGCATCACTAAGACCATGGGTAAAATAATCACTGCTTTTCTATAACGATACAACACCACTCCTGATACGGCGGCCAGCGCCAGCACACCCACTAACATCACGTTCTGCAAAAATTCTTTTCCCAAGGAAGGAGAGATGCTATCTATTTTCACAATATCTAATTTTACCGGCAGGCTTCCAGTAAGCAGAACTGTTTGCAGTTTCTTCATACTTTGCAAGGCATCGTTTACTGCATCAGCCTGGGTAACTCCCGCACCCGAACCGGAAATTTGGATATCAGTGGTAGAACTTCCTTTCAGCTCGCAACCGACGCGTAGTCGATCTACTTCTACGTCATCAAGGAATAAAGCTAAATCTTCGCTCAGATAACAATTGCCAGCTTCAGAGATAGTCTTCAGATTGCGAGTAATATCAGCGTGATGCTGGGCCGCTTCCGGACTAAGAGTAATCTGGAAAAAGAATCGGCAATGATATACATCCTGAGCACGGCTGCAGCCTGCTCGAGGATCAATTCCTGAACAATCAGCGCTTCTACATACATAAGTAATATCTTTTTTCCCGCCAAAAAAAACAGTTTCGTTTCCTATTTTTGCTTCAAATTTTCCTTGTTTAGCCAGTAGTTCCTGAATCTCATCTTCAGTGACTCCGGCTATCTCAATCAAAATAAAATCATTCCCTTCCAAGTCTGATGCGCTACGCACCATAATATCGCGCAAGCCATATACATTCAGCCGCTCTTTCAAGCTATTTACTGTAGTTTCCAGATCTTCCGCGGATATCTCGCCGACCGGCTGCAGCAAGATTCTGGTTCCTCCTTCTAAATCAAGGCCCATACGCAAATTAGAGGAAGAAGCTTCCCTGACTTTTGCTCCCAGATCTACCTTTTCATCGGTACCTGCTGAAGTGAGGATAGTATAACTTTGCTTATCAGTCTGAATACGAACAGTCATGTTGGGATGAAGCTGTGCTTGGACAGCGTAATATTCATCCACAGTCGGAGTGGGGATGTCATTTACTGAGAGAATACGCTCCCGCGCCGTAGGCTGAACTTCAGCAGGTATAATTAAGCCGGCTTGAGCGAGGGAAGAGTTCGCTTGCATAGAATGGATTTCTACTCCCTCTGCACCAAAAATTTGCGGCTTGATCGACAATACCGATATCACTAAGAAAGTGATAAGCAGTAAAACTCTCCAGTTAGTAAATATTTTGTGTATTTTGCTCATTTTTTTACATGCTTCCTCTCTAAGTGCCAGCGCAGTACACCTACATTCTGGATCCAGGTCACTAATGTATCTACCAGCAAACCTATCAATAAGATCAGCATAATCTGCTTGACAATTTCACTCTGTACAAAAATCAAAGCTACAATGACTGCTACCAAAGTAGTTTGAGTCATGGTCCATCCGGTTTTCAAGGCGCCGTAAATCCGCTGCAATTCTGTGCCGTCGTTGCGCTTAATGAGGCGTGAAGAGATGACTACTTCTCCGTCTACGGAATATCCGATCAGCATCAGGAAAGCGGCGATCCCTGCAGGAGTTAATTTCATCCCGGTCAAATTGAAGATGGCCAAAGTGATCACGATATCGCAGAAGGCAGCCAGGATCACCATTAAGCTGGTAATGAATGTTCGGAAATATAATATGACCATTACTCCCATGAGCATAAAAGAAAATACTAAAGCAATAAGCATTTGCTTAAAGAAATTATTACCTAAAGAAGAGCCCACCACTTCAACGCTATAATCTGTCTTCTGTAAAGCAAATTGGGTTGAGAGGGTGTTAACCAAAGCATCTATCTCTACAGTTTCTTGCAAGCCAGAATCGATAGCTACGCCAGTAGTTTTACCTGCAGAACTTAAGGTGCGTACGGTGATGTCTGCAGCCGGAAATTGCTTTTGCAGTGATTCTTCCAACTCAGCAGGAGAGACTAAAATTTCTTTAGTAATAGTGATGGTGGATCCTCCCTTCAGGGAAACTCCTTTATTTACAAAATCACCGGTAGTAGCATACTGTACGCCAAGCTGCACCAAGGATAAAATCAACAGCAGAAGAGGGATAATCATCAGCAGCTTATACTTAGTTTCGTAAATATGTTTAATCTTTTCCAGCATAAACACTTTTCCTCAGGGTGATATATAAAGATTGTGTTATAAATAAAGGTAAATAAGTGCTCCCCTAAAAGTAGATAAAATCCCTCTTTTTCCCCATGAGGGGGCCCATAACATTTATATATTATCCTACTATGATGTACTATAAAAAGGGTGTTGAAAAGTTTGAAACTTATTGAGTTAAAAGAAGCAGGAAAAAAGTTCCGGAATAATCAAATTCTGGAAAACGTAAATATAACTGTAGACGAAGGAGATATACTTGGTATCATTGGCCGTTCCGGAAGCGGAAAAACCACCTTATTAAATCTCATTGCCGGTTTTCTCGAACCCAGCAGTGGAGAGGTTCTTCATTCTTTTTCCGTAACCAAAGGACCACGAAATCTTTATACTGATCTGCACAAAATCAAAGATCAGATCGGCTATGCCCCGCAGCATAATTCTTTTTATCCAAAATTAACAGTCATGGAAAATTTGCTCCATTTCGGACAACTCTACAACTTACCCAAAGCAACTCTGCAAAATAATATCAAGGGACTGCTTCAGGCTACCGGATTAGTTCTGCACCAGAATAAATTAGCTGAACATCTTTCCGGTGGGATGCAAAAGCGGCTAGATATTGCCTGCAGCTTAGTTCATAAACCGAAAATTATCGTCTTAGACGAGCCCACCGCTGATTTAGATCCGGCCTTGCAAAAAGATATCATGAACTTTTTAGCTCAGGTCAATAAACAAGGCATGACCGTAGTCATTGCTTCTCATCACTTAAATCTCCTAGAAAAATTTTGCACCAAGATCGCGATCGTCCATCAGGGAAAAGTACATAGCAGCGGGAATATGGAAGAAATCCGTAAACCGTACTTGAAAGAGAACTTTACCATTTCCTTAACCCCAGGAGGTAATAAAGAGCAGTTCATCTCCCTCCTGAAAACCTTGCCGGTCAACAAAATCATAGACCGACAGCATCACATCATTATCCATCCTAAAAATATCACTAAAACTATCACTGGTTTATTGACCTTGATTGAGGAAGAAAACTTATCTTACGATCTAGACCTCCGCCGCCCTTCATTGGATGAGATCTTTGAAACTATTACTTTAGAAAAATAGAAATCAACTAAAACCAAGAAACAAAATGAAATCACTCTGGCTGCTCACGAAAAAGAACTTAAAATTACTGGTGCGCTCTAAGACTTCGGCGCTGGTAGTTTTTTTTGCTCCCTTGTTTATCATCTTACTCTTAGGACTGTCGTACAACAGCACCTCTAAATACGGCTTGAATATCGGCGTCTATGCTCCGTCTTTCAGCAGTGATGTAGAATCATTAATCAGCTCACTGCAAGAACAAGAATTTAAAATTGTAAAATACAATACTGCGGTTGATGACTGCGTTAAGGACATCAAAGCCGGAGTAGTGCATGCCTGCGTTTCCGTCCCTGAAAGCCTTACCATAGATGGCAACCAGCAGAAAGAAGTTTCTTTTTTTGTTGATCCAAGCAAGGTGAATTTAGTAGGCGTAATTCAGGACACCTTAAATGATAAATTTAATCTGAAGTCGCAGCAAATTTCCAAAGAATTGTCCGGCAATCTGCTTACTGCTGTCTCTGACACTAAAAGCAAACTGGAAGAGCAAGGTACACAATTAAGTTCAGCTAAAGAAAAAAGCGCAGCTGCTTCAACTACGACATTAGAAGTAAGCCAGCAGCTTAGCACCTTAGATCTGACCATTCCGACTCTAGCTTATGATCCGCAATTAATTGTTAACTTCAAAACCTCTGTCTCTCCGAAAATCAAAAGCGGTCTTGCTGATGTTAAAGATGCTCGAACGGCAGTAGAATCATCCAGTTTGGAAGATAAGTCTGCAATCTTGAGCAGCCTAAGTAAAGTAGAAGTGCAGTTAAAATCTCTGGATACCTTAGTTAATGGAGTCGCAGTAAGTACCAACAACAATACAACTACAAACAGCAGTAATACCACTGTAACTGCAGCTTCCACCAGTTTCTTAGGAGCACTCACGCTCTTAGAAGATGAATTAACCAATACCAAAGGAAAATTAACTGCTGCTGCTACCGCAATCGAAACTACCAGCACTGGTTTAAGTTCTACCACTCAAAATCTGCAAGACAGCGTCAGCGCATTAGAAGCCGCCCAGCAACGCGTAAATGAAATGAAAGCCAACTTAGATGGACAAAAAGTAACTGATGCCAACGTCCTTTCCGCTCCCTTAGTCACCAAAATAGAAAAAGTGGCTCAAGAAGGTTCCTATCTCAATTACATGTTTCCGGCCTTGCTAGTCTTAGTAGTGATGTTCTCCTCACTCTTGTTAGGAACGACCTTAGTAATGATGGAAAAAAATAGTCCTGCCTTTTTCAGAAATTATTTCTTGCCGATCAAGAAAGGAACATTTGTAGTTTCTACTTATCTCACCACCATGGTTATCACCTTAATACAGGTTGTAATCATCTTAGGCGTTTCCATCATCTTCCTGAAAATAAGCCCATTGCAACTGCTCCCAGTTGCGGGCGCATTATTGCTTTCATCTTCCGTCTTTTCCTTCATGGGCATGGGCCTAGGATATATGTTTAAGTCAGAAGAAACCGGAACGTTAGCTTCCATCTCTACCGGAAGTTTAATGCTCTTTGTCTCCGGTGTCGTATTACCATTAGAAACCATCTCTCCTGCCGCCAGAAATATTATCAGCCATTTCAATCCCTTTGTACTTTCCGAAAGCGTCATCAGAGAAGTATTCATCTTTAACGCTGGTTTCAGTTCCGTCTGGGTTGAGTTAGCAACGCTAGCTGGATATGCGGTAGGATTGTTAGTTGTAATCCTGACCGCAGAATACCTTGTTCACAAGCATTTTATCTCCGGCTTCATGAAACATCGCCATCTCAAACATAGGCAGCAAGAGAAACGGGATAAGAATAATGTCTAAAGTTTTAATTGCCATCTCCGGATCTCCCGGCGTAGGAAAATCTACCTTAGCAAAATTTCTCATCAAAAAATTAAAGTTTGATCGCTTAGATCTCCATCATCACTACAAGCGCATTTCTAACAGCTACAATCGATCCAAACAAAGTTATGATGTTGATTATTCTAAATTTGAAAAGTTAGTAAAAGAAAAATTAGCCGAAGCAAAAAAAGGATTAATCATTGACTCGCATATCAGTCATCTGCTCCCAAAGAAAATGGTTGATCTCTGTATTGTCTTAGTTTGTTCTGATCTCAAAAAACTTGAAAAACGATTAAAAGCTCGAAACTATTCTAAAAAGAAGATCCGCGAAAATCTTGACGCAGAAATATTTCAGATCTGTCTGACTGAAGCAGAAGAGAAAGGACACACCATCATCGTTTCTGACACCGCAAGGGGAATGAATAAGAATAAGATTCTCAGTGCAGTAAATGCTGTTCTACGTAATTGAGGCTGAGCAAAGGATAAAACTGCAGAGGACTTAGCTCTTCTTGAGAGATCAATTCCACCAGATTTTGCAAAGTGGCATCATGATTAGTGGGCCAGAAATCCCGGTAAGGGATATCTAAATTATCTTCAATCTTCGGTCCTTTGGCAGAAACTCCCTCAAAACCTTTATGACGATAAACCTCAAACGACACTTTCCTGTAATCATCTCGATGAAGAGTCAGGCTATAATCAATTTGTAAATGGATAGGCAATCCTTCCGAACTTATGCCGTAAGAATAAGATATCCTGACTGCGGTCTGAGTCTGGTTATGAAATCTACTCCGGCTCAGCAAGCTTTCAAACACTAATTCCTTGCCTTTTTTAGTGGAGACCTGCTCCAAAGAGAACACATCAAGGGAAAAATCAGGAACTTTAAGCTGTTTCGTTTTGCCCAATTCTTTCTGAGGATAATGAGTAAATAACGAGCTATCCTTGTTATGCGGAAGGACCAGATATAATCCTGCTTTAGTTTGATGTGCTTTGTAGCAAAAGGGTTGAGCATTCCAAGGAAGATTATTACGCCAGGTACGCGGAAAAGTAACTAGTTGCTGGCCCTCTTCAAGAGGTGCATCGAGAGTAAGTAAATCATCCAAAAATGACATGAAAGGATTATTTTTGCGTATTTATTTAATGCTTATGGAAAGAAATTATTTTAGCCTGCCTTAATTTTGGAATATTTTATAAAATACCTCTCATATTTCTCTCCTATGACTTTAACCGCCACCGAAAGATTGCACTTACGAAAAACTATCAATGAATTAAAGAGCTTTAAGGCTCCTCATACCGAGTTCGTAACCGTCTACATTCCAAAAGATTATGAATTGTTCAAAATCGTTCAGCACCTGGCAGAGGAGCAGGGAACCGCTTCTAACATCAAATCTGCTTCTACCCGCAAAAACGTACAGGGCGCTTTAGAAAAAATGATTCAGCACCTGCGTGGGTTTCCTAAAACGCCACCCAATGGTTTAGCAGTCTTCTCCGGAAATATTGCTGCCAATGAAGGAAAACAAGACTTCAGAGTCTGGAGCGTGGAACCGCCTGCACCATTAAATGTACGCATCTACCGCTGTGATAAGAATTTTGTAACTGACATTCTCGAAGAGATCATGGTCGATCATAATGTCTATGGCCTAGTAGTGCTTGACCGCAGGGATGCTATTCTCGCTTTATTAAAAGGAAAAACTATTGTTCCTTTACAAAAAACACACTCCGAAGTCCCGGGAAAGTTTAAGGCGGGAGGACAAAGTGCTCAACGTTTTGCCAGAATTCGTGAAGGAGCGTACAAAGATCACTTCAAAAAAATTGCTGAATATATGAAGAACCAATTCCTCCCTTTAGGAAATAACTTGAAAGGTATCATTGTGGGCGGGCCGGGAACGACTGTTAACGACTTCTTGCAGAAAGAATATATTACTGGTGACTTGCAAAAGAAAATCATCGGCACTAAAGATTTGTCCTACACCGAAGAATTCGGCTTGCAGGAACTGCTGGATAAATCTGAAGACCTGTTAGCTGAAGAAGAAATCGCCCGGGAAAAGAAAACGATGCAAGATTTTTTTAATGAGTTTCGGGAAAACCCGCAAAAAGTTACCTATGGGGAAACACAAACCCTTAAGGCATTAGAAATGAATGCAGTAGCAGTGTTATTATTGTCTGAAAGCATGACTGAAGACAGAATCTTCGAACTGGAAGAGAAAGCTGAGAAAGGCGGCGCGATTGTGAAAATTATTTCTACAGAAACTAGAGAAGGAACACAACTGAAAGAATTAGGCGGTATTGCTGCTATTCTGAGATATGAGATTGGGTAAAATATATCAAAAATTATAATCCAAATTTCTTCCAAAACATTATCATTCTCTATATTATTTAACCCCATATAGGCAATTCTTATAAAATATCTAAATAAAATATAGTCATGAACTTAATAGAAGAATCTTTCCAACGCTTATTTCCTGAGAAAGAATTCCCTTATCAGACCGAAATGGAATACAACCGAAGACTAGCTGACTTTAATGCCAATATCCGCCTAGAGCCCAGGAAAATAAAAGTCAATCTTAACCTGCAATGGAAAGACATCGATGCGGAAATAAAAATAGGCTTGATCCAGCATCTCTTACTGAAGATTCTCAAGAAGAAAGCTCACACTTCAAATATTGAACTTTATAACAACTTCATCAAGAATATCCCCATTCTCACTCCCAAAACCAAATCAGATCCGGCTTTAGAAGCGGCCTTTGATCGCGTCAACCAGCAATTTATGTCCAATTCTGTAGAAAAAACCAATTTAACCTGGGGAACTGATTCTTTCCGCAAACTGGCCAGCTATAATTTTCATACTGATACTATCACCGTCTCGACCTTGTTTGTCGATGCCCGACCAGAAATTGTCGATTACCTCATGTACCATGAGATGCTGCACAAGCACCACAAATTCAAGCATCACGAAGGACGAAGTTCTTTTCACAGTCCTGCCTTCAAAGAAGACGAGCAGCGCTATCCTAATCATGATGTAATTGAAAAACAAATAGAAAGTATTATTCGGA
Organism: Candidatus Nanoarchaeia archaeon; assembly: GCA_035290485.1. Lineage (GTDB taxonomy): Archaea > Nanobdellota > Nanobdellia > Woesearchaeales > GW2011-AR9 > JACPIL01. The sequence goes on along the minus strand of DATDUF010000050.1, from coordinate 2,997 downwards.
GCAAAAAATATGCAGGACGATTTGCTCGAACCAGACCACAAAAATCAGGTTTCTGGAGCTTTTTGCAATGAAATCGATGCTGGAGAAATTAACTGAACATTACTGGCAAAATTTCAGGCTGGGCAATGGTGGCCATCTAATTGGTTATTACTCCGAAATTTCAGAAAAAGTAGCTTCCGAATACCTCTTTCCAAAAGGAAAATTCACCTTAAAATTAATGGAAAAACGCTTTTTTCTCTGGAATTATGATCCTCTACCCGGCAAGACTAGCGATATATTTAAAAATAAGCCCTAATTTTTGCTAGCCTATGGAAAAGAAATCTGTAAGCGTGGGAGGCTTAAAGAAAGGCGATACCATCCTCATCGATGACGCCCCTTGTAAGATTACCGATACCGCAACTTCCCGACCCGGAAAACACGGGCACGCTAAAGTAAACTTGACTGCAGTAGGCATTCTTGACGGCAAGAAAAGACAATTAGTTATGCCAGGTCACGATAAAGTCGAAGCACCTATCATTGAAAAGAAATCCGCTCAAATCCTCTCCGTAACCGGAAATTCAGCCAATGTTATGGATATGGAGACCTATGAAACCTTTGATATGGAAATTCCTGAAGATATGAAGGAAGACGTAAAAGAAGGCAAAGAAGTCCTTTACTGGACTATCATGGGCGCAAAAGTTATGAAACAAGTGAAAAATAATTAGAGATACCCTATGGCTACTAAATTCGACGAAGCATTGAACCGCATTATCAAAGGAGTTTTTGTCTGCAGGAATTGCAAGTCTAAAATTCGCGCTTCCAGTTTGAAAGTAAGCCAAGGCAAAATTAAGTGCCGAAGCTGCGCTTCTCTTAAATTACGACCGAAAAGGAAGAAATAGACCTAGATTTATTCTTATGTCTCTGGCTAAAATTGTAGACAGCTTCAAAGAAGGAAGAAAGTATTCTAAGCAGGTCTTCGATGAATATGATTCTACTATTAACACTGAAGAAAAAAATATTTTTTCCTATTCTAATGTAGAACTCGCTTCGTATGGGGCAGGATTCTTCATCCGTCCAAAAGTCGTTTACGAAATTGCCAAATTCTTTATCTCCGGCCAGTATTTAGGTGGTCAGGGAATAAGCAAAGAAGAGATAGAAGAAGATTTGCGAGAATATAAGAAAATCGAGTAATAAGACTATTCCCCAAACCCAAACATATAAAAAGCAGTTTTCTTTCTTTCTGATATGATAGATGTACTTAACTTCGTGCTCAAATACAAATATATCTTAATCTTCTACCTCTTAGTAGTCTTATTCATCGCTTTCAACTGGAAAAGAATAGAAAAGCAAGCGAAAATAATCTTTCTCTACCGAACTCAACTTGGAATTAAATTAATGGATCGCTGCGTGGAAAAGTTCCGCGAATGGATCATTCTCTTTGGCTACATCGGCATGGGCGCAGGTTTTGTAGGACTAGCAGTAATTTCTTTTGTCCTGATTCAAAATTTATATTCATTAATTACCAAACCAGCAGCAACTTCTGGAGTATCTTTAGTGCTGCCGGGCGTCAATGTTCCTGGACTAGGTGTACTACCGTTCTGGTACTGGATCCTGGCTATCTTCGCTATCGCGGTAATTCATGAGTTTTCCCATGGTATTGTCGCTAGAGCACATAAGATTCCGATCAAAAATACTGGCTTAGTTTTCTTCGGCCCTATCTTAGGAGCATTTGTTGAACCCGATGAAAAAAAATTACGCAAGCAACCAGATATGACCCAATACTCAGTCTTAGCTGCCGGTTCATTTTCCAACATCATCTTAGCTGTCGTAGCCTTACTGCTGCTAAACTTTGCTTTCCTTCCTTTACAAGATACGATGGCAACTCCTTCCGGATTCAGTTTCAGTACTTACATTAATGAAAGTCTTCCCGCTGCCCAGGCCGGAATTCAGCCCGGCACAGTCATTACCGGCATCAATAATCAAAAAGTCAGCAGCTTCCAGGAATTCGCTGATGAGCTGGCCTTCTACCGCCCCGGCGAGAAAGTTACCGTCAATACGGCAGACAAAAAATATGTCGTGACCCTGGCTCCAAATCCTGACAATTCCAAGAAACCATATTTAGGAATCTTCAATATCAAAAATGAAATTACGGTGAAAGATAAATTCAAGCAAGGAGCAGGAAAAGCCGCTTATGTACTCGTCGACTGGCTGGCCGGATTTTTCCGCTGGCTCTTCTTATTAAGCATGGGAATCGGTTTATTCAATCTTCTCCCGCTTCCGATTGTCGATGGCGGCAGGATGGCCCAAGTCTTCTTGCACAAATTAAAAGGCCCTGAAAGAGGAGAACGCTGGTATCATAAAGTCAGCTTGTTCTTCCTGCTAATTTTATTACTGAATTTATTTTATCCGCTATTGGCTAAGATATTATAGAAAATTTTGAAAAACTATTCAAAATTATCTTAGAGACTTTGAAATGGTCGAGATTTTGCTCATAAACAAATAAAAAGTTAGCAAAATCCCTATTTTTCAAAGTTCTCTATAATTGTATTATTGAGTGCCATAATTGTTATTAAGATGTAATTCTTATTCACATCAATTTAGGAAGGTGGAAAACATGACTGAAGAATTAAAATTAGAAACAATTGCCAAAGGAAACTATAGTGGATTAGAAGGTCCACGCAACAGCTGGGTAATTGATACTCAACAAGCCTGGAGTGCTTTCTACAATAAATTAGAAAGTAAAAATATTCTCCGGCCTACTGCCCCTTCAGTTGATTTTAATCAATATACGGTACTAGCGGTATACATGGGAGAAAAAAGTTCTGGTGGTTTCTCTACCGAAATCAGCAAAGTTCTGCAAAACGGAAAAGATCTAGAAGTGCAGGTACAAGAATTTTCTCATTCTAATTCCATGAGCATGGCCTTAACTCAACCTTATCATATCGTCAAAGTTCCCAAAGCAGAAGGAAAAGTGGAGTTCAAGTATCTTGGTTGAATCTGACGATCCGGAAATTAAAT
>DATDUF010000049.1:0-8572 GCA_035290485.1 Candidatus Nanoarchaeia archaeon | reverse complement strand
TTGCCTTGGCAGTTTCAGCATTTCCAGAAGGTTTTCCCGTAGTTCTAATAACTACATTGGCTACAGGTGCGCACCACATGGCTAAAAAAAATGCTATAGTAAATAGGATGTCTATAATAGAAACTCTTGGAGAGACAACAGTAATATGCTCTGATAAGACTGGGACTATAACCAAAGGAGAGATGACGGTCAAAAAAATCTTTGCAAATAACACATTTTATGAAATTACAGGAACTGGTTATGAAGGAAAAGGAGATTTTTTGTATAATCATAAAAAGATAAATGCCAATAATGAGCCCACTTTAAGAAATCTGATATATAATGCAGCCTTATGCAATGATTCAATAATAGAAAGGACTGGTAACAATATGGAATTTAGAACCATTGGCTCTCCTACCGAATCTGCACTTTTAATTATGGGTGTAAAGGCAGGATTGTTTAAGGAGGATATAAAATTCAAAAGAGTCCAAGAGATTCCATTCAATTCTGAGAGAAAAATGATGTCGGTATTGTGCGAAATAAACAAGGAAAAAGTTGTTTATTCCAAGGGTGCATTGGAATATTTGATTAAAAAATGCAAATTCATCCAGAAGAATAAGAAAATCTCCGTATTATCTGATTTAGAAAAAAAGAAGATACTTGAGTACAATAAGGATATGGCTTCTAATTCACTAAGAACTATAGCCTTTGCATATAAAAAATTGAATACCTCTACAAAAGATCATTTTGAAGATGATTTGGTCTTTTTGGGATGTGCAGGGATGGAAGATCCTGCTCGTGAAGGGGTAAAGGAAGCGATCGGTCAATGTTATAGTGCAGGAATTAAGGTTAAGATGATAACTGGAGACAATAAAGAAACTGCCCTGTCCATTGCTAAAGAGATAGGATTACATGGAAAAATAATGGAAGGGATTGAGCTGGACAATCTTTCTGATGATGAGTTGACAAAAATAATAGGCACAATAACAATTTTCGCAAGAGTTAATCCTGAACACAAACTAAAGATAATAAAAGCATTAAAATCCAACGGAGAAATTGTCACCATGACCGGTGATGGAGTTAATGATGCGCCCGCTTTAAAAGAAGCACATATTGGAATTGCTATGGGAAAAAACGGCACAGATGTATCGCGTTCAGTTGCTGATTTAACTTTAAAGGATGATAATTTTAGCACGATAGTGTCTGCAGTCAGTGAAGGAAGAACCATTTTCAAAAATATCAGAAAATTTTCAACATACCAACTTTCTTGTAATTTTGCAGAACTATTAATCTTATTTATTGGTGTCCTATTATCACCTTTTTTAGGGTGGCAAATCCCGACGTTACTGGCGTTGCAGATTCTTTTTATGAATCTTGTAACAGATAACTTGCCTGCGATTACTTTGGGGTTAAACCCTTCTTCAAATGATTCTATGATGGAACCTCCAAGAAAAAATTCAGAGATACTTAATAAAAAATTATTCGTCCTGTTATTGTTTACCGGAAGCCTGCTTACAGTATTGGTTCTATCTTCCTACTTCTTGGCGTTTAATGTTTTTGGAGAGACGCATGAATATGCACGAACGGTGGCGTTATTCTCCCTTATTGGCTTAGAAATAGCTTCTGCATTCAATTTTAGGTCGTATAGAAAAGGAGTTTTAAACAGGGGATTGATGGTTAACCCATACCTAGTTTATGCTTCTGTAATATCTTTGATTGCAACATTTGTTATAATTTACTCCCCACTTAACAAAGTCTTTGAAACAGTTCCATTAGGTATTGACGGATTATTGATTGTAGCAGTATTATCTTTATCTTTAGCACTAATTTTTGATCTATTAAAATATGTCAATAACAAGAAGAAATTTTTTGATATAGAGCATATCTAAATATGCGGGGCGCTCCTTCCCTAACGCTCGGGGAAAATGACGCGAATCCCGATGTTAGTTGAAATTTTTACAATATAATATTGGAATTAGGCTGCACTAAAAATTCACAACCATCCAGAGATCGTTACTCTCTCGTCTTTCCCAAACCCTAAGTTTTCCCCGAGGATAAGAAAGGCTTTTTATGGATTGTGGTGCTGGAGTTATTATTACTGAGATATAGAAATTTTTAAGTAGTAGAACGTTGCCCAACCTACATGGTCATTCTTCTCGAAAACAAGTTGGATCTAGTAGGATTCAAAAGCTGGAAAGCAACGCCGCTCACTAATTTTGATGATCTTCAAAAAGTAGAATCAGGTTTTGCAAAAATAGAAGGTATTCCTTTAACAGTTTTGGCCGTAGGTGGAAGTAACGGAGATTATAAAGGCATAATGTATCTTAGTCATAGGATTGAAGATTTAGTTTGTTATTATGAAATGACTGCTCGTTACGGTATGCGAATCGCACAATTCCTTAAAAGAGCTGAAGAAGATAAAGAAAAAATAATTATTGGCGGGAAATATCCTGACTTTATTTCTCCTTCCCGAGAAGACCACCAAATAGAAGTACATTATCTCGAAATAAAAAAATATTAATTAATCTTCTACTTCCGAAATCTACTTAAATCATTTCTCTCTCCTTCTTACATGAAAAATTTCCGTCGCAAGAAAAGCTATGGCGAATATCAAGTAGCGCACTGTCCTTTCTGTCAGAAGATTGCCACTTTCAAAAACGAGCAAGGCTTGAATGTCTGCAAAGCGCATCTGCAGCAAAAAATGGAAGAGATCAGATGCACCTGCGGCAGCTGGCTCGAGAACAGAAGCGGTAAGTTCGGACCGTACTTTCATTGTGTCAAGTGCGGGAACATCAATTATAACAAAGGCCTGGCCATGAAAGAGATGACTACGCCGATTAAAGTTGATGAGCCGAAGAAAATGATAACTGAATTCAGCGAATACAAAAAGAAAAAAGAACCAGTTGATGATTATGAAGAACGCAAAGAAACCATCATCTCTTCCCGGGATTCAGAATATTTTGATTGAAGTTTTATTTGATGGTCAAGTATATTTTCTAGATTCTAAATGGTTATAAAATGAGCTTTGCTCAGCCGGGTTATGAAAAAATATGCTTTTGCGCTTTTTCCAGCTCTGTATTCCGGCTGTGCCGCAGATTCACCACCTATGACTCCCATCGTGGACATAGGATTTTCAAAAAAAATGAGCGTCGAAAAAGAGATTTCAGATCAACCAGTAGAACCAAGCATAAAAGAAATTGCTTCAAACTTACAAGAACATTTTAACCAAATATTACGGGAACGGCAGCAATCATCCTTGGAAGGAACGATCTCTTTAGCAAATAGCAATGATTCGTTTGAATATCATTACAATACTACTAATTTTTGTAATTTTGACACCAAAAAAGCCTATCCGGGAAGATTGGTATTATTATATCACTCTTTTCCGTCCTGGAAAGAACAACATTTTTTTAGCAATATTACCTTTACTGATGTCGCTCCTTTTGGATCTGTTGAGCGAGTCCAAGTATTTGTAGATAAAGAAAATCGTGTTGCTCCGCTACAGGCTGATTACGCTCCGCGCAAACAAGTGCAAAAATTTTACAGTTCCCTGCTCCGAGAATTAGAACACAAATTAACTGAATATCAAAAAAAACATAGTACTTTCAAAGATTTTGATTTTGTAGACCTGGTAACCCAACATCGAAACAAAGAAGTAGTCCGGGAGCAAAATAAATTATTAATATCATTACTGTCGCAAGAGCAGCTACCCATCATGAAAGTTCAGCTCTACGACTCTTGTGAGATTTATAAGTAAATCTTATAAAAGAACCAGCTTCTTGCATTTTTATGAAAAAAATTTTTCCTTTAGCTCTGGCCTATCTTAATTGTGCGCCACAGCCGGAACAAATACCGATCGTGGAAATTTCCGGCCGCTCAGTCACCATTGTTGAAAAAGAAACAAAAAGAGTAGCACGGCCTCTTAAAGATGATCCTGAAAAAGCAGCAGGCTTCATCGTCACCACGCTGGAAGAAAAACTTGCGAAATATCCCAAAGCTTACGTTGTTAACGGGGATATTTATTTTAGAGAAGCTTACCAAAATTCTCATTTTCAAATAAATTATACTTTTGATTCGGAAGCTTTTTGTTCCCTAGGCAACAATAAAGTTCCTTTGTTCAAAAAAAACTTAGCCATAACTGTGCGTGAATTTAAAGGTTCATTCTCTGCCAAAGATCACGAAAGAATTACTATAAATTTAGGGAGTCAGGGCAGCCCATTCTATCCCATGAATACTTTATCGGCGACCCATTCTGGCCGCAACTTACTCTGGGTCAAAACGCATCATTATACCTTCCCTGAGGCTAAAAAACTATATAACGCCCTGCTTTTGTATGTAGCTAAAGAACTGCAAACAATAGAAAGGATTGATAACTACCAAAACTCAATCGGCATTTCGCACCCATACAAAACGATAAGTCATGAAGAAGAAAAGATCATCCAATTATATCATTCCTGTATAGAAAATCTAAAACAATCTCCACCTTCTTCAGAGAAGATTAATTTCGTTCAGCATTGTAATCTCTAATGTACTTACAGGCTATATTACAGATAATCATCCTAGATGATTTTTCTTAAGATGCTGCATGTGCCTGGATTTCTCCTTAAAGAAATTATTCAGATTTAATCCATGTTTCTCAATCAGCATGGAAGCATGATAGCCTCCTAGGAAATTCGGCAGAATAACATAACTTGCGCCTTCTTTATAGAAATGCATGGCCTCTTCAATTTTATGAGAAACAACCACGATAATAGCTTGCTTGTTTACTTCCCGGACCACATGAATGATAGTGTTGCTGATGTCGTAATCCGGAATAGTAGAAACTATCATTTTAGCTTTGGAAAGTTTCAATTCGTTCAACAACTCCAAATCAGAAGCATCACCATAAATGCAATTTATTTTTCGCTTGGTCAAACCCATGATTATTTCCGGATTGTAATCTATCACCAAGAAATTTTTTTTCATTTTCCGGAAAATCTCAATCAAGTCATGTCCGGCGCGGTCGCATCCTAACAAGATAATGTCATAATCCTTGCTGGTAGCTTTTTTGCGCTGATCGGCTTTCATGCCTTTTTTTTCAAAGACGGATAAGTAAGGAGAAAGAAGTCCATATATTTTTTCTGAGTAGAAGAGAAGATAACTTGAACCCGTCATGGTGATTAAAGCCACTGCCGCGACGATGGTGAGTATATCCTGCTTCAAATGTCCGACACTAATTCCCAAGGTTACCAAGATTAAGGAAAATTCGCTGACCTGAGCTGCCGTCAAGCCGGCAAAAAAACTGTTCTTCTTTGTATATCCCAATCGGCCCATCAGGATCATGATAATCAAGGGGTTACCGAATAAAACTAAAGCGGAGAAAGCAATAATGGGCAGGACATAATTGCTGACATGATCCAGACCGATCTGGTATCCCATCAGGACAAAAAATAAGACTAAAAAGAAATCATGCACTGGTTTGAGTTTTGAACTGATCTCATAGCGATAAGGAGTGAATGATAAAGTTACTCCGGCTAAGAGCGCGCCTATCTCGATAGAAAAACCAGTATAACTAAAGAGCAGGGAAAGAGCAAAAGCCCAGCTGATGGAAAATAAGAGCAACAACTCCTGACTTCTGGCCATCAATCTGGTGACTGAAGGCAGAACATACAATCCAATCACAAACAAAAGAACTAGTAATCCCAGACCTTTTAGAACCGTGGTTATGACAAAGTAACTTACGCTTGCTCCACCCGCCAAGGAGGAGACCACCATTAAAAGAATAATAGCAATCAGATCCTGCACCAGCAAAAAGCCTATGGCAATCTTACCATACAATTTTTCTGTATCGTTTTTATCCGACAATAATTTCATGATCAGAATGGTGCTGCTGAAGGCCAAGCCTATTCCCATATACAGAGCAGAGACGGAGGGAAAGCCGAAGAGTCTTCCAAGGCCATAGCCCAGAGCAGTGGTAAACAAAACTTGACCGACGCCGGTAGTCAATGAAACAAATCCTACTTCCTTGATGACCCGCGGGCTGAGATTTATACCCACTAAAAAGAGCAGTAAGGAAACGCCCATGTGGGAAAAAAGAGCAATGGTATCGGTAGAACTGATGATGTTCAGCAAGGACGGCCCCACAATGATTCCGGTGATAATGTAACCTAAAATCGAAGGCTGTTTGAGGAAGCGGATTAAAAAAGAGATAAGCGTAGCTAAACCGATAACTAATCCTATTTCTAGAAATGAATCCATAATTTACCTCTTTTAGACGGAAATAGAATTTTATGTTTTATAAATGTTATGCCGTCTCTAAGTCTGTATAGTGTCCCATTATATAACAAACATTTAAAATACAACGGTTGTTTTGCAGTATATATGAATTTTGAGAAGTTAGCGCCGGTAGAATCAAGCAAAGTTTTACTAGATATAGCTTTCAAGAAAGCTCGGGAAAAGGAAGCGCAAAAAAAGCTCCAAGGCACTTGGATCCAGCTCATTAAGAGAAAGGAAAGCCTTAAACTTGATATTGTCAAAGATTCCCTGGTTTCTAAATTAGAAAAAATTCTTTCTGATTTTCCGCAGACGGAAGTGCTGCCGGCATTTTATATTACTTTGATGAAATTGACGCTCGATTTTTCTGAATTAAAGAAATCGTTAGGTGCGGTAAATTGGGCCAGCAGAAGAATCCGCTTGCTGCAAAAGGATTACATTGGCAAGATCAATCGCTCCCTGGACCAGCCCCCGATCCGAAAATATTCTACTGAATTTTACGGAAGAGTTTCTTCTACCTTAAAACAGATCGATCCAAATTTAAAATACTTGGAAGAATCAAGAAGAGTGATGAGAACCTATCCGGACATCAAAGACATGTTTACCGTCTGCATTTATGGTTTTCCAAATGTAGGTAAATCTACGCTGCTGAACAAACTTAGTAATACCAAAGCCAAGACTGCTGCGTATGCTTTTACCACTAAAACTATCAATGCCGGTTACCTGAATGTCGATGGAGTTAAATTGCAGATTTTAGATTTACCGGGAACTTTAGCCAGAGCAGAAAAAATGAATAACATTGAAATGCAGGCTGAATTAGTATTGGAAGAGCTGGCAAAAGTAGTGATTTTCGTTTTCGATGTCAGCGGTTCGTCCGGATATCCTCTGGACAAGCAAATCCAATTGTATAAAAAAGTAAAAGACAAGAAACCTCTGGTGTACGTCAGCAAAACTGATCTGCCGCAGGGCCTTCCGGGAAAAGATTTTCCTTTCAAATATCTTTCTTTAGAAGAGTTAAAGGAAGAATTAGAAAAGCTGGCCAAGATAGCGGCTAAGGAAGAGGAAAAAGAAAAGGCGAAAGCGGCAGAAGAAGAGAAAGAAGCTTTAATAAAGGATAATTAATTTCTGTAGAGCATGGATGAGCATCAGGCAAAAGCACTTCTCAGCAAAGATCGAGCCTTCTTATTTCTGAGCATAGTTACCGTCATTGCGCTATTAACTGGCTTTCCGCACAGCCTGAAAGCATTTATTCTGGGAACGACTGGAACAATTACCGGCGGAGCTATTGCCGTTGAGCCAATTGGCATGAAAGATTATTTGATTGGTCTCGTTATCTTTGCGGGATTGATGGTTTTCTTAGGTTATTTAGTCTATGCTTTGCGCAATCCTAAACCGGAAGTGTGGTATCCCAAAGTAGACGAGGATGAGGAGTTTGCGGCTACCGTGGACAGAGACATGGATTTAGAAGATAATATCGAAAAAATAAATCGCCAGATTAAAAATTTACAAAATGCCCAGGAAAAAATCCCGCTACGAAAAGCAAAAAAAGTTACCAAGATCCCTAACATGCTCGAGATCCAGCTGGAACATACCCTGCGGAGCATTAATGCCCAGCTGCAAGGATATAGAAAAGCACCGATCATTTTGGAAGCGCCAGGAGAAAAAGGAGAATGGGATGAGCATTTAAAACAAGTTCAGGAAGAGCTGGCAAATGTGGATAAGATGAAATTTAAAGACGTGAAAATCCGCAGGAAAATTCCCCTGGTCACTAAAACCTCTGGGACGTTAGAACAAATGCGATTAGCACGAGAATTACAAAAATTACATCAGCTCTTGGAAGAAGAAGAGAAAAGCACTCCTCTGTTTGGGATCAAACGCTGCTTGCCTGCTTCTAGGGAATGGCAGCTAGCGGACATTAAAAAACATATCCGTAAGAAAGGAGCAGTACATAATAAAAAAGAATTGGCGAAAATTGAACGCAAGTTAGCAAAATTGTATAAAGAGAATTAATACAGAAAATTATTAATTAAATATCAAAAATATAAACTTAAGAAACAACTACTTTACAAGTGCAAGGTAATTTAGTTGCGGATCGGCCTAAAGCTTCTCTTCCCACTTTTACATCTGCTTTATCAATACGTAATTCAAAAAGAGTCTGGCCTTCTCGGATTCTAGCTGCACAGCCGATGGTTTTACCGTAGGACAATTTCATACCAGTACTCATACGGTCTGCACCTGCTCCGGAAGCTAAAGGATTTTCTCGTAAAACGTGAAAGGGATATACTTTTAAGCGTAAATGGTAATTTTTACCTAAGGTTTTTTCCAGGTAGCGGTTAGAAAC
>DATDUF010000048.1:0-9070 GCA_035290485.1 Candidatus Nanoarchaeia archaeon | reverse complement strand
TCTCCTAATTTTTTTTGTTTATTTATTTTATTTTTTTCTGTAATCACACTGGCAATGGTCTCAAAATCTTTCTTCATCTGCGCAAACATTTCCGGATTTCTACCGGAATACAAATAATTAGCAGGATGGATCACTGGCACGATTTTTCTTCCAGCATTCTCAAATATTTTTCCACGCAGCGAGGTGATTCCCTTCTTGCCTAGAATTCTCTCAGTCGCAAAATTGCCGATAGTTACTATCACCTTTGGCTGCATTATTTGAATCAACTTATCCAGCCGATCGCGGCAATTCTCTACTTCATCCTTAGCCGGATTGCGATTATCTTGCGGCCGGCAGAGAATAGTATTAGTGATGAAAATATCTTCTCTTGACAAACCGACAGCATTAAGCAATTCATTCAGCACTTGCCCCGACATGCCGCAGAAAGGAATCCCTTGCTTGTCTTCATTTGCCCCGGGAGCTTCGCCGATCAAAATAACTTCTGCTTTTGGATTTCCCGAGCCAAAAACAACTTGCGATCTGGATTGACATAATGCCGGACATTTAGTGCAAGTAGAATATTCTTGTTTTAGTTGATCAAAAGACATGCTTTAAAACAGAAAGAACTCGTTTATTAATATTCTGTAGCCTTAAAAGAATTATACAAGAATTCCACCCCTTCCAAATCTGTTGCTTTCATTTCAGCAAACTTCGCAGCTTTTACTTCAGAATTAAAACAGACCGTTCCGAAGTCAAAAAGGCGTGGTTTTCCTTCTGGCGTGATTAGAACATTACATCCTGAGGAATGTATATCTAAGTCAGCCATCCCTTGGTCATGAAAATGATTAATGATAGAGATAAGATCATCTTTCTGAGATTGAAAAAATGTTCCGACTTCCTTCAGGTTTTTTCCTTCAATATACTCTTTCACCAGCAAAGCCATCTCTTGCTTTCCCGGATAAATCCTAAAAGAATGTACTTGCGGAACTCCAACTAGGGATTTTGCTCTTTCTAATATTTCATGCTCTCTAACTACTTGCTTATAAGCAGAATGAATATCCCATCCCCATTGGTCGCCGACCTTGACGATGTACATCTTTCCTTCTCGTTCAACCTTGTATACCTCACAACTGGCAGGAAAAAGTGATTCTAATACCTTAAAGCCCTGATAAGCAACAAAATCCCGGTATATCTCGGTCATGTTCACTCCACAATTTGATATTCAAATTTCATCTTCTTCAAATTATACTCTTCTTTCGCTTTTTGCAGCGACTTTAAAAATATTTTCCATCCTGTTGGACATTTCTGCTGATATTGTTTTGTATTTATCAACTCTAATTTTAAGGGAAAAGTAAATCCATGCTTCTCCAAGGAAGCAAGTGTTTTACCCAGCACTTCCAGATTAGTTCCGTAGAAAGGCATCACTTTCAAAGCTTTAACTACTCGATCTAGAAATTCTAAAACCGTTTGACAATCTTGCAGATCAATAACTAAAGAAGACATAATAAAAAAAAGAAATTATTTTTTCTTGTATTCAGTATATTTAGTTTTCCCGCATACAAAACGATCGCTGTGACTAGCCATAAAGTCGCCTGGCGATTTCGGAGAAAATCTATTCTTGCGCACTAACTTGTCGCCTTGCACTTCGTACAATTTCCAGAGCTGACTGCCTGGTTTACCTTTCTTTGCTGCGCCGCCTTTCGCGGGAGCTTTTTTAACTGGAGCTGCCATGTTTATTGTTCACCTACTTTAGCTTCCTTCGCTTTCTTCTTCTCCTCTGCAGCTTTCTTCATTTCTTCTTCCATCTTTTTCTTCTGCTGGGGAGTCAAGCGTTCTGCTTTCTTGCGAGCATCAGCTGAAGCATACGAAACTGCTTCAAACTTCGCTTCATGCTTGCTGAATTTATTGTAAATATGTCGAAGAACGATATGGCTGGCATCTGTTTTCATCTGCTGTGCCAATGCTTCTACCATTTGCGCGTTGCTGGGGGTAGCGCCATCAAAAGTTACTACGCCCTGTACTTCTACTCTGTGCAACAGAGGGTTTTCATGTTTTGTATTTATAGTAATATTCATTTTCCTCACCTTACCTTAATCGCGTATTCCCCTTTTACCGTTATGCCAATTTTTCCTGCAATCAAAGATTGGCTGACATCGCTAATGTATACTCTTCCCTGCCAGGTGCTAGTCTTGCTTGAGCTTCCGCAGACCGGGCAAGATTCTCCATCTGAAAAAAATTTACAGCGTTTGCATGCTTCTTTCTTTGCCATTTTACTCTTTCTCCTCTTTCTTTGATTCTTTAGCGGCAACTGGCTGAGGTTGTTCTAACCATTCTAGTTTTCCTAAGCCTTCTTGACGCATGGTCAATCCGATCTTAGGGTTATGAACATCTTTGTAGCTGATAGCGATGATGCGAGCTTTACATTTGTCTCCTACTTTCAAGGCCTGACTGGTTTTCTTACCTTGCAAGACTTTTTCCTTGCTGAAAGAAACATAATCGTCCATGCTCTGAGAAATGTGAACCATCCCTTCTACTCCGCCCATGTCAATGAACGCACCAAAGTCAGTGATATCACGGATAGTTCCGTAGACTAATTCATTCATTTCTGGTCGGAAAGTAAGTAATTCAAAATCAGTTTCAAAATAACCTGCCCCATCTCCGGGAACAATCACGCCTTCTTTAATATCGGCTACATCAATAACATTGACCACAAAACCTAACTCCTTAGAAATAAAATTCTCGTAGGTAGTTTTAATATTCTGCAATACTGCATCTCTTCGCCCTAAACTGAACATTTTAGGCGGAACTCGAATATAATCCTTGACCTTGACTTTGTAGAACATTGATGATCCTCCTTAGAGTTATGAATAGCTTGTTTTATCCTTTATTTTGAGCTTGGATTTATAAAGGTTGCGGTTAGGTTTGACTATTTCTAGAGTAGGCACAACGTTTATATATCTACAAACCCTTTCCAGATCATGGATTTACGTGAACTAAAAAAAGAGGTTCATTCCTTACCTAATTTCTCTGAACAGCTGCAGAAATTCCGGGATTCCTGGGTTAAACCGATCAAAAGCAACACTAACAAGCATCTTCCCTTTCTACAAAATCTTTCTCCGGAAAAGAAGCAGGAAATCAACACAAAACTATTCGCCTTCCAGCAAAAAATCAAGGAAGTTGAACATGCCCAAGTGGTACATCAAAAGCTGCAGGAATATGCCAAATATCTGATTGAATTGAAACTGACTACTCTCAACGGCAACACCAGAAAAGCAGAATACATCACCAAGCATCTTTTGCAGGATGAATTTCTGAATACCAAATTCCTGCTGCATGACATCAAGTACCTGGAAAAAAATGTCAAATCTCTCGCTTACAAATATCATCATATCAATGAGCTGCTCCATCATGAAGCGCCTTTGGAAGAGTCCGTACATTTCATGCACTTGCCGCACCAAGAACATTTACAAATCCTGCTCTCTACTTCCCGAAAACAAAAAACCTTAGTCAAAGATCTAGGAGAACATTTCGTCGCCCTAGCCAAACAGACCCGGAGAAAAGCATGAACCTTGTGGCAGGAATTATCGGGGTAGTTTGTATTCTGGTTGCTTTTCTGTTAGACGAATTTTCCAAAGTAAATACTAAAACCGTACCTTACAATCTTCTCAACATCATGGGCTCAGGATTACTGATGTACTATGCTTACGCCTTGCAAAGCTGGCCTTTTGTCGCCCTCAATGCAGTCTGGCTTCTTGCTGCAGTGGTAAAGTTAAAGAAAATCCTGAAAATACAGATTTTCTAAAATGAAAACTGCTCTTTTCATTTAATCAAGATTTCTTGGGGCTAGAATTAGATTTATACAAAGGCAGGCTAGTATCAAAATGCCGTAACTCAAAATCATCGGGCTGGGGAAAAGGAGAATTTTTCCATTTTTTAGTCCAGACCTGAATTTTCTCTCGATTAAAAGAGAGTAATTCCTTATTTTCCATTAAATATTCAGTAATGTAAATTTCCAGAGGCAACTCTAAAGTAATTGCTTCTGGACGCAGCATAAAATAGTAGTATACATCATCTTCATGCACTTCAAAGGAAGAAATGGTGTAATGTTCAAGATGATGTAAAGAATCAGGAAGCCTGAGTTTCCTGCTTCCTGCTATGTTTTCTTCTCGAGGATATTTTTTATGCTGCTTGTGTCGCTCTCTGGCATTTAGTGACTCACTAATACCTGGAAGTAACGTTCCTAAATCTATGGTAAGTAATCTCTGTCGTCTTCCTGCCGGAATAAGATGTTCTTTATCAGGGGAATGCCAAAACTGATTCTCAAATGAATAAACTTCTATAATCTGGGCTGAAATCTGTTCAGCTTGAGGCTTACGGAAATGTCTTTCTGCAAGGTAAAAACCTGTATATTTTTTCTCAGCCATATAAAAACAGAAACAGGGTAGAATATAAATTTTCTGTTCTAAATTAGTGATTTCACCTTTCCAAAATTACAATACTTTAGTATTGGGCAAATGGTACATTTCGGCTTGATGGGCACACAGATAGTCTGCCCATGTCCTACAAATAATCTATTCACTTCAACCCACAAGTCTTTGGGAATTAATTTCTGTAATGCTACTTCCGTTTCTTCCGGAATAGTAGTCTTCACCCAGCCTAAACGATTCGAAATTCGATGCACATGAATGTCCACGGCAATCGCTGGTTTCTTGAAAGTGTATGCTAAGACACAATTGGCCGTCTTCCTGCCTACTCCCGGCAGAGAAGTCAGCTCTTCAAAAGTATCTGGTACTTTTCCGCGGTACTTTTCGATAATAATTTTACTTAATTCCTTTACATGCTGTGCCTTGACTTTGTAAAAGCCCACGCCATACAACCATTCTTCCAACTCTTTAGTATCCATCTTAACAAAATCTTGCGGATCAGGATACTTGGCAAATAATCTCTTGACTATGGGGATAGTAGTTGAATCTCTGGTTCTTGAACTCAGCAGGGTCATCACCAGCATCTGAAACGGCGTGTAATGACCTAACTCTTCCAGCATGGTGAGAGGATGATCTTTTTCTAAGAGAGAGAATACTTTTTTTATATCTTTTATTTCGGGAACAGAAACCATTAACCTATCCTTCTAAATCTCGGACCGTTATATCCCTCTCTGGAAACGCCGCTGAAAAACATTTCTTCCGGTCGAGCTAGAGCACCTACACCTTGCTGTTGTAGTAACTTTTCTCCACGTTCATAAAGGGGATAATAAAGTACAAATCGGGCAAGCGTGTCCAGGTCGGTGGCCAAGCCTTGTACTAAATAAGTCATAGGATCTTCTGCGGTAGACTTGAAATGCTCCCAAATTGACTGAATAAGATCAGCTCTCTGGAAATGAGCGGGGATGATGACCTGGTCGCGATCAATTCCTAATTTTATATCACACAGAAGTAAATCATTGCTTCTCATATCTGAATAAATTTGAAAAACTTTCTCCTCTTCACTATGTTTAGCTCGGCCTATCGGAAGATAAGACTCCTTAATCGTAACCTGAGACACCATAATAGTGTAGAATTGTTTTCTTTTAAAAAAGTAACTCTTAAATTAGACAAATACTAAAACAATCCCTAGCACAAATAAAGTTCCCCGCACGCTAAATTTCAAGACCCGCTGATAATGTTTTCTCCAGCGTTCACGCTTCATGTCGGAAGATGCTTCTTGATTTTCTACCGCATGCTCCATCATCGAGCGTAGGAAATGGAAAGCAGCAGCCAATCCCACAAAAATGAGCATGGCCACGGCAATATAATAGATCATTAACGGCAAGACAATGCCGCGCATGAAATTTCCTACAAAAAGATCCCGCAGCAGATAAAATGAGGGGCTTACTCCCGCCAGGGTAAACATTCCACCTATTAAGCCGACCACAAATAATCCTAACGGAGATAAAATATAATGCAAGACTTCTCGTAGCTGCGCTCGTACCAAAGCTGGAGCAACCAATTCCCAGGCGGTGAAGAATGACTGCACTCCTGCTAGCCCAAACAACAAGGCGGCAAAGCCGATGATCTTATAGAAAAAATAATGCAGTTGCGCGTTATAAAAAAAAGACAGCAATCCTAATCCAAACAATAAGTAAGCTAAAAATATACCTGCCACATACGCCGCGCTATCTTTAATGATTTCTTCTTTATCTTTAGTCGCGGAAAGAATGGCCAGCAAAATCAACAACAGTGCCAGCATTCCCGGCACAAACATATTTTGTAAAGCCGCTCCGGTAACAGAGGGAAAAGTTAAAGCATCAGAGTTAAGCACGTTGGGAGGAAGTCCCTGACCGAGAATGCCTATTGCCCCTTGCCCGGCAGTCGCATCCGGACAGCTGGCATCGGGAAGATTTTTTACTCTTTCTTCCAGCAACGCGGTGATAGATTTAGAGCCGATCAAATAACTTCCCTTGCTGAAAACAACCGGAATGGATCGATCCTTATCTTCGATGTTATAGGCCTCAAAATATGATTGTAATTTTTGATAATTATCATGATTTCGATAGACTTCAAACTTTTCAATCTTCAGGTTGGGATACTTCGCCTCTAGCGCCAGTAAAGAAGCTCCGGCCTCGATACAATCCTCACAGTCCTTGCCATAGAAATAATAGACGCAGCCCAGCTGTTGTTCCTCGGCTATCGCTACAGGAAATACTAATAAGAGCGATAAAATAAAAATGATAATTACCTTTGACATCTTCACCACAAGCGGGATAAGACAAATTGTTTTATAAAGGTTTTTATTAAGATTTGATAAGAATAATTTTAAATATTAGTTCCATCCTTATCAAAGCATGGTCCAAGAACTAACTGAAGAATCTTTTCAAACTGACGTACTCGAATCTAAACTTCCGGTAATAGTCGATTTCTGGGCTTCCTGGTGCGGCCCTTGTAAAATGCTAGCTCCTATTTTCGAAGAAGCCAGCAAAGAATATGCCGGAAAATTAAAATTCGCTAAAATTTCTACCGAAGACTACGAAGATGTAGCAAGTAATAACATGGTAACAGGAATTCCCTGCCTTATTATTTTCCATAACGGCGAAGAAGCAGGCCGGATTGTGGGCTTCATGCCTAAGCCTATGCTCAAGCAGAAAATTGATGCTATTCTGCAGAAGCTATAATTATAGTGTATCAACTAAAACTATTTAAGTTTCTTAATTCTTAACTCAGTTATGGGGCGAGGCCAGGGCATCATTGCCTGTTTCTACGATTGTGATCAGACTTTAATACCTGAATTCATGCAGAATCCTATGCTGCGGCATCTCGGGGTCGACCCCGCAGAATTTTGGAAAGATGATCGCGTTTCAAAAGCGGAAGCAAAAGCGGCAGAGGTAGACATTAATTCAGAAAATGCCTACATGATCAGCTTGCTGCGCTATATTGAAGAAAAAAAATTACCTCCTCTGTCCAATGACGATCTCAAAAAATACGGCAAACTTCTTACTGCTTACCCGGGCTTACCAAAATTTTTCTTAAGAAGCAAAAAGCTAGTAGAAGAACGATACGGAAAAGATGGATTAAAATTGGAACATTACATCATCAGTACGGGACTAAGAAAGATGATTGAAGGCAGTTGCTTAAACGCGCCTGGCGCTCTCGATCAGATCTTTGCCTCAGAGTTTGTAGAATACCAAGGCGTGATCCGCTGGCCGGCTAGAAATGTCGGCTTTATTGAAAAGACCAAATATTTGTATGAAGTGAATAAGGGAGTGAATGTCAATCCTGCCCTCGACGTCAACAAACGCATGAATCTGGAGAAACGACGCATCCAGTTTCAAAATATGATTTATGTAGGAGATGGATATACTGATGTTCCTTGCATGGCTCTCACTCTGGAACGCGGCGGCACCAGCATTGGAGTCTATGATTCCAATCGTCCGCAAGCTTATGGCGAAGTAAAAGACTTGCTGCAAGATGGGCGTATTTCTCACATTGCCCAAGCAGATTATCGCAAAGGCGGAGAAGCTTCAGAAGCCATCGAACAATCAATCATGCATGCTGCGGAAAGAATTTTGAGGAATAGGTAAAAATAAGAAAGTAATAATTCTATTTTCTCAAACGCTACTTTTTTATAGTACAACTCTATCCTGATATTCATGAAACTGATTGCCCAAGGCGCAGAAGCAAAGCTCTATAGAGAGAATGCTACCATTATCAAAGAAAGATTAGCTAAAGCCTATCGCCATCCGGAACTAGATGAATCTTTACGCCAATTCCGCACTCGAAGAGAAGCAAAAGTTCTTCAAAAGCTGGAAGACTTACAATTTCCTGCTCCTCACTTACGCGAATTTTCTGATAAAAGAATGTCTATCACTATGGACTTTGTACCCGGAGAAACCTTAAAAGAAGTGCTTCTCCAGAAAGCAAATGATAGCGAACATCTAGCCAGAGAAATCGGCCAGCGTATCGGGCAATTGCATCAGGCCGATATTATTCACAGCGACTTAACTACTTCCAATATGATCCAGCATCAAGAAACCGGTGCAGTAAACTTTATTGACTTCGGTTTATCTTTCTTTTCTGAAAAAGCAGAAGACAAGGCCGTAGATTTATTTTTACTTGATCGAGCCCTGGAAACAAGCCATGCTGCTTTATATCCTACAATATTTGAGCAAGTGCTGGAAGGTTATCGAAAAGAAAATTCTGAGATTCAAGAAGTTCTCGAGCGCTTAGATCAGGTTAGGAAACGGGGAAGGAACAAAAAAAGATAAATCTTTTTTTTAGTTTCTTTCAGAAACAATAAGAAGAAGTAAATATAGGAAAGAATTTTTATTTTCTCACATACCAATGATCGTCGTTTTTTAGATATAAATAATCCCTGCAAAGAAGCAAACCATGTTGAGTAGAGTTAAAGGTAGAATCTCTTGGCTCCATCACGTATCCAGGCAATAACATTGACTTTGCAAAATTATCAACAATAATTATTCCATCAGCCACAGAATAAAGCAGAGGATTCTTAACCTCTAAACACGCTTCTAACTCATAGCTTTTGGAAGAAGATGAAGTCTGTCGATATAGTATTGTCCCGTCATCTTGACCAAGAGATACTCGATGCATTGCCGGAG
>DATDUF010000047.1:0-11366 GCA_035290485.1 Candidatus Nanoarchaeia archaeon | reverse complement strand
AAATTAGCAGGAGAAAAAAAATAAAAATCTGTTCATTCAGCATTTTGAAAGTGCGTTCAGAATAATTTTCTTCTTCACAACAAAACCCTTATAAATCTCCCCAATTCTCTCCAATTTATGAATGCCATCTCCATCAAAGATTTAGTAAAAACTTATCCTAATACTGAAGCTCTTAAAGGTGTCTCGCTAGAAATTAAGAAAGGAGAATTCTTCGCATTACTAGGTCCAAACGGAGCTGGCAAGACTACTATGATCCAGATCATGACGGGCTTGTGCAACAAAACTTCTGGTGAAGTCAAACTATTTGACAAAGATGTTTACACTGACTACCAGGAAGCACGTGCATTAATTGGTCTCGTCCCGCAAGATTTCAACTTCGATATTTTTGAAAAAGTCTACAATATTCTTTATTACAATGCCGGATACTTCTGGATTCCTGCTAAAGAACGCCCCGCAAAAATACAAAAAATTCTTACTGATCTAGGTTTATGGGAAAAACGCAACGCCGCCGCCAGAGAACTATCCGGGGGCATGAAACGTAAACTTATGATTGCTAGAGCGTTAATTCATAATCCTAAAATTCTTATCCTGGACGAACCGACTGCGGGCGTAGATATCGAAACCAGAAAAGCGATGTGGGAATACCTTAAGAAACTCAACAAAGAAGGAACTACTATCTTGCTAACCACTCATTACTTAGAAGAAGCAGAAGCGTTATGCGAACGCATTGCTATCATCAACAAAGGAAAAATCATAAAACTGGACACTAAAGAAAACCTAATCAAAACTCACGGAAATAAAAAACTGGAAGAAATCTTTCTCCAACTTACCAAAAATGACAAATAAAAAAACTTCTTTAATCCCGTTAGTAACTCTTACTCTTCGTGACATAAAGCGATTTCTGCGCATCTGGACTCAGTCATTAATTCCTCCCATGCTTACTTCTGTCTTATTCATTCTTATTTTCGGCCTTTCACTCGGCTCCAGAATTTCTGCCATAGAAGGCGTTTCTTACATTAACTTCATCTTACCAGGATTACTGATGATGGGAGTGATCATGAGCGCTTACATGGCTTCATCCTTTTCCTTATTCATTCAGAAATTTCAAGGCAGCATTCAAGAACTATTAGTTTCTCCTATTGCTTACTGGCAGATCATCGCTGGCATTACTGTCGCCGCCATGATACGATCATTCATGGTGGCTCTGGGCATCTTGATAGTCAGCATTTTATTTGCTTCCGTAACTATTTTCAATATCTGGATACTGCTGCTTTTTGTCATCTTAGTATCTATGCTCTTTGCCTTTGCCGGGATCGCCACGGCTTTATGGGCAAATAATTTTGATCAGATGAGCATTTTCTCCACCTTCCTGATCACGCCTTTAACGTACTTAGGGGGAGTTTTCTATTCCATCCACATGCTGCCACCTTTCTGGGCTACCTTGGCGAAATTCAATCCTATCTTATACATGATTGATGGATTTCGGTACGGATTCCTGGGCATCAGCGACGTGCCAGTAATCTATTCTTTCCTAGTTGTGTTTGGTCTGACCTTGATCTTCTTCATCATCTGCGTCAGAATGTTCAAGACTGGATACAAATTAAGAACTTAATTTTGTATATGCCCTAAGCTTAAATATCCATTTATTTTTCATTATTTATGCAAAAATTACTGACCGGAGGCTTAGCCGCGCTTCTTCTGAATAGTGTTTGTGTCAGCCAAAATAACCAGTCATATACACCTAAAAAAAAGCTGGAAGTAGTTCAATGCCTTTCAGAAAAAGCAACTATGTATGGAGCATATTGGTGTTCTGCCTGTAATTATCAAAAGCAAGAATTTGGTCCAGAAAATTGGAATCAGTTCAAATCACAGTATGTAGAATGTTCGGATAAGGGTTCATCGCTGGAACAGGATCGCTGTGATGAGGAGAATATTACCGCTTTGCCAACTTGGAAATTTACAAATGGAAAAGTCGTAATCGGCTATAAAAGTCTGGATCAATTAGCGGATTTTGCAGGTTGTAAATAAAACTCTGGACAACCCACTCGACAAACGTATTAGACAATAATTCTTCAAAATTTTCTTCTTTTAGGCATTCTCGACTAGCCACTCCCGCAGTGGACAAGTCCACGTAGAGAATATAAACAAGTATTAAACAAAGAAGAATAAGCCCAGGTCGCATAACCTGGTTATTGCGAAGGTCTTAAGTCCCCCTGATTAAAAATATATCAAGGGGGAGGTAAGATAACCTTTGTCTTGCCGGACTTGTGGGTTCGAATCCCACCCTGGGCGATTTAATCAATCAAAACTTAATAAATCTTTCTTAGAGAAATTTAAGTTAAAATTTTAGAATATTCTTTAGCTTTTGATTTTAACGTGCTTACCAATTTTGGATTATTGTAGTCATAAACATCCGGTATATCAAAAGAAAGGATGCGTTTTTGTGCATATTGCCGGGGAAATCTCTTAGCTAGCTCAGTACGTTGATCCTCTTCCATGACAATGATAGTATCAGCCCAGGAAACTTCCTTTGCCGTAACTGGTTTTTGATTATACAATCCCGCAGATTTAGTATTAAATTTATTGCTAAACAAGTGTTCTGCAGTCTTACTGCGGTTCTTATTTTGATTACAGATAAAAAGCAATTTCATGAAATTAAGATAACCTAGGAGATTAAAAATTTTACTGCTTCAAATATTCTCTTACTACTTTTTCAATCTCATCTCGACGTTCTTTCTCTACATAGAATCGGACATCATCTTTTCGTTCAGCTGCCATAAAATAAGGAATCTTTTGTTCTCGTAAAACATCTTCCACTTTACTAACATTATCGGTCCCTACAGAACGAACTAGAAGAGTAGCATCATCTGGCAATGCATCGAATTCCTGCCAGTCTCCGCCTCTGAAATATCTCATTTTTAATCGTTATCCACTCGCGGAGCCAGAATAAAGCTTAACGACAATCTGTCTTTCACCTTATATTCTAACTTCATAGGATAGTCATTATTGAAATGCAAGGATACCTGTTCTGCTAACTTTCCGCCGGCAATCATCTTCTTCAAATACTCTAAAGAATATTTTGCCTTAAACTTCTCAGCAGAAGTTGTTTTGATAGAAGTAACATCATCTTGCTTGATCTCGATGAAAGCTTTGGACAAATCTCCTTCTGCTTTCACGCACAAGAGATCTTTCTCACCCAGAAAAGTAACTGATTCCGCTACCACGCTGACGTCCTCAATTGCTTCAGATAAAACATCAGAAGTTGATTCCACGGTGATAGGAAAATTTAACTCAGGAACACGCTGCTCCCGATCTTCCAGTTCCAAAGTAGGAATAGAGAATGATCGTACCGTGTTACTTTTCATGACTATCTTCAGCTTACTGTCTTCCGTAGTTTCGAGAGTAAGAATATCATCAGGTTTTGCCCGTCGCAAAATCTGCTTTAAATTATTCAGGTTGATAGATACTTCTTCAGTAGCTTTTACTTGATATTCGGTAAAGCAACTGCTCAGCAGCTCAAAGACCACCATCGCCACGTTGGCTGGATCCATGGCCACTAATTTCAAGCCATTGGTAGAAGCAGTAAATTTCGCTTCTGAGACTAAATCTGAGATAATAGAAATGCTATCCTTAAAGTATTTTGGTTCAGCTAAGACTAATTTCATATAAAATCCACCCTAAGAGAGGCGAGCCAGAAACCCTTTATAAAATTTGTTGTTGTGAAGTAGTATTTAGTTTAATATTTTTGATAATCTTCTATTTTGATAAGTTTTGCCGGAAGAGAAGTCTCATGCAAATATCTTACAGCTTCATCCCTATCTTGGAATGAAAGATAGCTAGAACCTAATTTTAGACCAGTAAGTTTGTCCTTAAATAATAATGCATAAGTTCCTTCTTCTAATTCTGCTAAAACATTCATTCTCATTAACTTGCAGATAACTGCTCTGTAAGGAAGATTTTCAAACCCTGCATCGTGCGCCAAACCTTCAAGAGAGATTTTCATCCAATCAGGTTTAGGCTTATCATCAACGATTGGGACTAATCCTTCAAAAAATATTTTATATTCTTTATCTGCTTTCTCAGCAAAATCCTTACGCTCTTGAGCTATTCTTTCTTCAAAATTTGGCATAAAAATTTCAACAATCTTCTTCTATAAAAAACTTATGAATCACTTCAAACTCAACCGTTTCCCGTCTTCCATTACATGCGTATTTTTCATTCCTAACTGCAAAGCCAATTCTGCAATCATTTTCGCCTTAGCTGGTTCAGCATGAATAGGAATGATATGTTCCGGTCGAATCATTTCCAGCAGCTCGCGATGATCTTCCCGCGCGCCATGTCCAGAAACGTGTACATCCCGAAAGATTCGCACTCCTGTTGCTCGTAATAATTTCTCCATCTTCTGGCGATTTTCAATATTTACTGGAACAGGAATGACTTGACAGCTAAAAATAACTACATCGCCTTGTTCAAAAGTAAATTCGACATCACCTTTGATCATCCGAGATAATATCGAGCGCGGCTCGCCCTGATGACCTGTGCAGACGATCAAGTATTTTCCTTTACCTTCTTTTTGTATTTTCTTAAACACTTTATCTAATTGATCGCGATGCCGCAATATTTCTACTTGGTCAGTAAATTTGACAATTCCAATTTTCTCACCGGCACGAACATATTTATCTAAAGATCTTCCCAAAAATACAATTTTCCTGTTCAATTTTTTTCCCAGCTCAATAATACTTTTCAATCTGGCTAAATGTGACGAGAACGTCGTCACAATCATGGCCTTTCCTTCGCCGGAAACACTCAGCATGGTATCTTTCAACATTTCTCGCGCTACAGATTCAGAAGGGCACTTCTTATGCTCATGCGCATACAAACAATTCATAATCAATAATTTGACTCCTTCTTTTCCCAGCTCTTCCAATCGTGCATAATCGGGTTTCTTTCCCAGTACCGGAGTATTATCTAATTTGAAATCATTGGCATACATTACTTTACCATACGGCGTATGAATCACTACTACTGCTGTCTGAGGAATGGAATGAGTCATATGCACTAATTCGATGGTAATGGTTTTAGAAACTTTATATGAAGAACCGGCATTGACGGGGATAAATTTGTGTGGAATTTCCAGATGCTCATCCCAGAGAATACTTTTCAACACTTCAATAGTATATGGAGTTCCTAACACTACTGCAGACGGCGGAAATAATGGTGCGGCAAAAGGAATTGCTCCAACATGATCAAGATGTCCGTGGCTGGGCACAATAGCCACAACTTTTTTCTTCCAGTCATCAATATGCCCATAATCTGGCACGGCATTGGCTCTCAATAAAGTATCATACGTCTTAGTGCTGGTATCTTCCATGTCCTCAGTAAACTTGACATAATCAAACATACTCAAGCCCATGTCCAGAAGAACTACTTCATCGTCAACTTTGACTGCTACGCTGTTACCTTCAGTTTTGGTAAACCCGCCAATGGCGCAAATTTCTATACTCATGTACTACAGAAAGTTTTGTGCTTTAAAAAGATATACTAAAAATACTAAAAAAATAAAAAAGTGCGGGCGGCAGGATTCGAACCTGCGTAGGCACTAAGCCAATAGATGACTTACATAGAGTTTAGTCATTGAACTCAGATGAGCACTCATCACTCTTATGCCTTGAGTCTATCCCGTCTGGTCTTGCTGTTGAAGCAAATTGACCGCTCCAGCACGCCCGCATAAACTAGAATAAAAAATCAATGTATATTATATAAAATTAACTAAAAAAACTAATGTAACTACATATTCTTTAATCGGCTTTCAATTTCCCGTAACTGCGATTCCAGCTCATCTAAATCGCCATCTTCTTCCTGCGCAACAGGTTTGGAAGCCATCTTTGGCTGCGGCTTAGGAACAGGCATAGATTCAGTTTCTTCTTTCTGCACTACTTCCACTTTAGGCATTCTTTTGACCATGCCCGCTAATTTTCCTTTAGGCAGCATTCTTCTCAATTTAGAATCAACTAAGCCATTCAAGACTTTTACATCATCTTTAAGTTCTTCAAACACAGCGATCTTTTCTTCCTGGATCTTGCGGAAAGCTTCATAGCCTTGCATGAAAATAATTATTTCTCTCAATGCTTCCAATAAATCTTTACGAACATTCTTAGGATCATTGATCTGCACCATCAAATTAAGTCCTTTATCTTTTGCTGGATGAGCTTGAGGTCGAGCCTGCATCGTACTTGCTCGCTTCACCATCTTAGGGCTCTTGCTTTTTTTCTTCATAACTTAGAATTCCTCTGGTTCATTTAATGATTGGTCGATGAAATCAATTTTCTTTTCTACTTCCGCTAAAGCATTATGCCACATCTCTAACTGATGATCTTCTTCGTTTTTCAAGTCGTTAATTTTCATCACGGTAGCTTTGGCATCTTCCAATTTCTTCCGGATCATCTTTACTAACTCTAACACTTGTTCATACTCATCTATTTTAATAAAAACAGGCATTTTATCTGTCATGTTCAATCACCTTGCGATTTAAAGAGTATTTTATCAGCTTGAAGCAGGTTGTCGTGTAAGGTTTTCATTCCCCGCCGTAACTTATTGAAATTAGTCTCTTCATTATATTCTGATTCGCCCATGCTTTTGTTGATCTGCTGTAAATCTACAAATCCTCGCCGCAATTCGTCTAGCTCCGAGAGCATGCGTTGATAGACTTCAACCTTAACATACAATTCATGCTTAGGCATCAGTTCCTGTGCTGCTGCGGTCCGATTATATTTTGGCATAGGAGCAAAAGGAAACCGAGGAGTTTCAGGAGCTTCTTCTTCAGGCATGGGCATACTTTCTTCCTCTTCAGGAAAAGCCATCGGTTTGGAAAATCCTACTGCTTCTTTTACCTTATCTGGCTCAATGACTCTATCAGAAGAATCCATGCTGGGAAATTCTAAAGCTTTCTCGTCTAAAGCCCTTCCTTGCGGAAAAGGTACCCTAGGTACTACTTTCTTACGACCGAATAACCATCCCATAAACCAGCTTAAGTAGAAGTACGTTTAAAAAGTTTATTTAGTATTGTCCAATAGTAACTGCATTATATCTTTTTAACTTCAAGAATCATTATAAGAGGGAGGGGGTCGACTTTTTTGATGAAATTCTTCCTATTTACGATAATTTTGCTTTTTCTGGCTTCCCTTACCACCGTTTCCGCCTTAAATGAAAATAAAACCATCTCTTTAACTCCCATCATCGACCCCGCAGTGTATCTCAACCACCAATACACTTCTCTTTTCAAGCTCGAGATTAAGAATAAAAGCCCTTGCTCTCCCAAAGATACCGTAACTGTAGCCTATAATATTTCCAGAGAAAATTCTCTGCTCGTAGAAGATTCTTTTACTAAAGAAATTGGATGCACTTCTTCCGCCGCTACTGGCAGTTTTACCATCATAGAAGCCGGCAATTATACTCTTTGCGGAACTATCATTAATTCCAGCGTCCCGGGAAATTTTCCTTCTCCGCTTTCATGCCAGGAATTTACTACTATCAACACCGCCGAGCTTTCCTGCGATATAAACTTGCAGCTCAAAACGAATGAAACTATTTTTTATGAAAACAGCCAATCTATCGAATTTAAGCCTGAATTGAACAATAAAACCTTTCCTTTTGTGATTGAATATTGGATTGAAGATTTGTTCGGCCAGGTAGTTAAGCCAAAGATAAATACCACTAATACTAATGAAAAATCGTGGAAGACCAATATCGAAGAGCAAGATCGCGTTTTATTTCTCAAAGCAATCGTCTATCCTAGTTGTAATGATCAGGATCTTTCCAACAATGCGGTGAAAGAAATGTTTATCGTCATCAAAAATGAATCTGAAACCAAGAGCTCTTCAACAGAAAAAACGCTAGAAGAAGATTCAACTTCCACCGCTAACGCAACTATAAACATAATAAAAATATCTCCGGAGACTATCTCTTTTGGTAAAGTAATAGATGCAGAAATTGAAATTTACAAAGATGCCACCGACAAATATTCTGTTTCCGCGTGGGTGGAAAAAAGCGGAAAAATCATCAGCGAAAAGACCAAAGTCCATCTGAAAAATAAAAATACGCTCTATAAATTTATGTTGCCGGTCCAGATCGATCCAAATTGTAAAGAAAAAATTAAAGACGGCGATGCTACTTTGATTGTAGAAGGTTTAGGATTACATGAGGAAGAAGAATTTACTCTTGAAGGCCTAAACAAAGAACTCTGTCCTAAAGAATCTAAAACTGAATCCACAGAATCTGCGGAAAAGTCAACTAAGAAGAAATCAACTACAAAAACAGAAACAAAAGAAAAAGTAAAAGCTACCAACCAAAGCCTTCCTTTGTTATCGCAAGCAGACGTTACTACCTCTTTATTTTCCAGCGAAAAAACGCAGAAAAAAGAAGTTCCTGATTATGATGGCTTGGTAGTTTATGAATCAACCTCTGAACGTTCAAAAAAAATAGCTTCCTGGACCTTGATCCTGGCTTTTGGATTGCTCAGTTTGATCCTAGCTAGAAGAAAATAGTTACCAGAATGCGACTAGGTCGCTTCTTTTGATCAACCCCCACAACAAAGAAACTACTTTGCATGAAATCAAGAAAAGACTTGATTTCTGCACTGAAATAAAGTCGGTGCTTTATTTCATGTGTTGGGGTACAAAAGTGATATCCTTCACTTTTTGTGTTTTTGTAAAAGGTTGTGGGAAAGGATGTATAATGGTTCGCAGAAGCGTCACTTTTGATGAACCTTTTTGTAAAAGGTTCGGAAACACTTAAAAATCCCCTTATTTTCTAGCACTTATGAGTAAAAAAGTTTTATTTAGAGCGGTAGTAGAAGTGCTGGGAAAGCCCAAAGAACATGTAGATTCTACTTTAAACGGCTACCTTAAAAAACTGAAAGAAAACAGTCGGTATCAAGTGGTTAAAGAAGATCTGGCTGAACTCAAACAGCATGAAGACAGCGAGTTATGGATGGCCTTTGCCGAACTGGAAATAAGGACTGCCGGCGTAGGAGAAATTATTGACTTTTGTTTTGATTACATGCCTTCCTTAATTGAAATAATAGAACCGGAAGAATTGCAGTTAGACAGCTTGGCAGTCTCTTCCTTCTTGAACGATCTGCAAGCTAAATTGCATGGTGTGGATATGCTAGCCAAACAGATGAAGATGGAAAATCAGCTTACCAACAATAGTTTAGCCCGGCTTCTGAATAACTATATCAAGGTTTTACTACAGGATCACAATTTGAGCTCAGAGCAATTAAGTAAATTAACTGGGATGAATCTGGAAGTATTGGAAGATTACCTGGATAAAATGATTGACGAAGGAAAGATTGATATGAAGGAAGGCATTTACTTCCTTAAAGAGGCAAAGATAGAAAATGGAAGAAATTCTTAAGAGAATTGAAGCAGTATTGTTTGCAGTCGGAAAAGAGATTACCTCAGAACGCATTGCCAGTCTTTGCTCTTTAGAAGTAAAGCAAGTTGAAGAAACAATACAAACTCTTACTACTCATTATGCAGAAATGAATAATTCTTTGCATATTGTCAAAAAAGAAAACGGCTGGAAGTTAACTGTCCGCGACCAATTTGTGCCTCTTGTTAGCAGCCTGGTTTCTAATACTGAATTAGAACGTCCTTTAATGGAAACTTTAGCCGTAATTGCCTGGCGTTATCCTGTTGTTCAATCAGAAGTAGTAAAGCTGCGCAATGCTAAAGCCTACGATCACATGAAACAACTCGAAGAGATGGGCTTCGTGGCCAAGGAAAAACATGGCCGTACCTTCAAGGTAAAACTAACCAAGAAATTCTTTGAATATTTTGACTTACCCAGTGACGATGCCAAGCAAGCTTTCCTGAAGCATGTCTCTGCTGAAGTTCTGAAAGAAGCAGAAGATGTGGATAAAGAAGCTGACGAAGTAGAACGGCTGAATGAATTACAAGGGAAAGAATTAGAAGGCCAGGACGAGATTTCTAAAGCTATGACTGAAGCAAAGAAAGAATAATTTTTTCTTCTTTATATCTTCTTATATTTTACTCTAAATTTAAGCACTTTTTCACCACAATCTTTATAAAGGCACAATCTCTCAAATTTCTTGTATTTTGTCGACGATAAAGCGCAAAATCAACTTTACTAAAAATGAGCCCTACTGAAGCAGAAAATCCCGCAGAAAACACCTCTAAAATCGTTCCTCGCGTGATCGAAGAAGAGATGAAAGAAGCGTATGTAAATTACGCCATGTCGGTTATTGTAGGCAGAGCTCTTCCTGATGTCCGGGACGGGCTAAAACCAGTTCACCGCCGCATTCTCTTTGCCATGTACGACATGGGCATGTTTCATAATAAGCCTTTCAAGAAGTGTGCTAGAATAGTGGGGGAAGTCTTAGGTAAGTACCATCCTCACGGTGACACTGCCGTCTACGACTCCTTAGTTCGTATGGCTCAGGATTTCTCTTTACGCTATCCTTTAATTAAAGGGCAAGGAAACTTTGGGAGTATTGATGGTGATAACGCCGCAGCCATGAGGTATACTGAAGCCAAACTTAACAAGCTGGCGGAAGAAATGCTCAAGGACATCGAAAAAAACACTGTCGATTTTAAAGAAAACTTTGATGGCTCATTGAAAGAGCCGCAAGTGCTTCCCAGCAGGATTCCTAATCTGTTAGTAAATGGTTCTTCTGGTATTGCCGTGGGTATGGCTACCAATGTACCTCCTCATAATCTTAAAGAAGTTTGCACTGCACTTATCTCTATCATTGAAAATCCTCTTCTCAATATTCAACAATTGATGACAATAATTCCTGCCCCGGACTTCCCAACTGGCGGCGAGCTTCTCTGCGGCGGCGAATTATTGCATGCCTATGAACGAGGCCGGGGAAAGGTTGTTATCAAAGCCATAACCGAAATAGAAGACGACAAAATTATTGTTAAAGAAATTCCTTACCAAGTCAACAAGTCCGAGCTTATCGAGCAAATCGCCGAATTAGTCAAGGATAAAAAAATTCCCGGCATTCGCGATATTAATGATGAGTCTGACCGCGAGGGTATACGAATAGTTATCAGCCTGAAAAAAGATGCCGATGCTAATGTAATTTTAAATCAACTACACCAATTCAGCAGATTGACTACTTCCTTCGGAATTAATCTTCTGGCGCTGGTTAATGGAGAACCAAAAACGTTAGGTCTTAGAGAGTTACTGCAGCATCATCTCACCCATCGTAAGGATGTCATCATCAAACGCACGCAATATGATCTGGAACAAGCCCAGCAGCGTGTGCATATCTTAGAAGGATTGCTCGTCGCTTTAGATAATGTTGATGAAGTTGTAGCAGGAATTAAGAAAAGTCGTAC
>DATDUF010000046.1:0-15491 GCA_035290485.1 Candidatus Nanoarchaeia archaeon | reverse complement strand
GGTTTTAGGAATTTTCATGATAATTGCTTAGAAAAGGGGTTATTTAAAAAGATATCGGAAATTCATTAGAATTTTCGGGATCTTCCAGAAAACCGCTGTTTTCTGATAGGTTTCTGTTTATTAAAGGAGAGGAAGTTTACTGGTAATGAGGTCAATCTTCTCTTCCTCATCGGGCCCGATAGCACCGCAAGTCTTGGTTCCTGGCGCGACTACGGTTCGGCCCGCATCAGTAATTAACGCGGTGGTGAAACCTTCGTCCTTGGCCTTCTGCAAGTATAATAACAATTCTTTTTCATCTTTGACTTTCAAAACAATTTTGGGCATGCCTTGTTTTCGCCAGGCAGAGATTATCTTAGAGTCTGATTTGAGGACTGCTTCTACTGCGGCATGGCTGCATTGTGCACCCAGTTTTCCTTTGGGAAGGTCTAAGTCTTTCCGGACGAGAATAACTTGCTTATAGGCCATAAAATGAGGTAAGAAACAGAATTATAAAAAGGTATTGATTGAGAACATTAGAAGAATCCCGCTAAACGAGAGACATTCATTTGAACAAATTTTTAATATAAGCAGCGGAAGTGTACCACATCCTATAAAAGAGGCTGTTTTTCATCCTCAGCTCTTTTACCTCATCGGCAACTTCATTGATACGTTTGATTTTTTCGTACGTTGAAATTCTTCTGACTCCAGAAACCTCTAACCGGTCTTCTAAAGTGCTGTTTTTTGTTTCCTGAGAAGACATTTTTCTAAAGCTCCACTGGATATTTTGCCGTGACTATATTTCCGGAAGAATATCCAATCGCACATTCTTTGAGAGAATAATTTTCATCTCGTACGCAATCTTCAATAAAATCTACTAAGCCGTCGTTATTGTCGTCACGTTCTACATGAGTGATTACTTTTTCATAAGTACCATCAGCATCAAGATCATAACGGCAAGCTTTCACATATAATTGAGGAGAAGGATGGCGTTCTTGACAATCAATGGCTGGTTGAATAGGACTAACAGAATTATAAAAAAAGAACAGCATCGGAGAATATCGCAACCACTTCATCGCACACCTGCTTACTTATTTGCTTTCCATTCCATATCGAACAACTTACCAAAATAATCTACAAAGTAAGGTGCTTCTACCCAGACGGCGCAGTCATAACTCTTGTGCACTTTCAGGTCATCAGTCAAGAATAACAATAAATCTTTTCCATCTACCATGCAGAATCTCGTGGTACTATTTTTGCTGGTTTTCACTTTTGCGAATTGGGAAAAGGTTTCGACTAATTCCTTATCAGCGTTAGGTGGTACAACTATTTGCACGGACACGCCGGTCTTAGCGGCGCGGCGTAAATGATTTACAAAAAATTCATGTTTTCTGGCCAAGCCTTGGGCTGAGGTCATGATAGTTATATTTTTCTTAGCATTCTTGAACATTAAAAAAAGATGTTCGTATACTTTATCTCGTCCGCGGAAGGAACCGGATTTGTCAGTTGGATCAACTAGAGTAACACCCTCAGCATGAAGTGAATTTAATTGTTCTAAGATCTCAGAATCTTTTAATTGGGAAAGCATCTTGCTGCGTTCATCTGCTTCTTCAGATACTTTTTTCTTGACGCGTTCAATAACTTCGGATGGAGCGACTGCTAAATATTTTATAGGTTTTCCTACCTTGACGACAATGAATCCTTTTTTCTCTAATGATTCAAGAACATCATACGCTCTGGACCGCGGCACGTTAGAAATGTCCGATAATTCGCCAGCGGTAGAAACGCCTCTTGATAGGAGAGCAATCCATAATTTTCTTTCGTAGGAATTCAAGCCGAAATCTTTCAGTCTATCTAAAAAATCCTTTTGGACAATCATTGTTTTTTTGATTCCTCGTTGGGGTCTTTTTCGACCATTAACACCTAGAACCTCTATATTCTACCTATACTGTCAGAATAGCCCTGCTTTATAAAACTTTTGCATTTGAGTACTACTTAGTAGTTATATTGGATTTTAGCTGACTTTACTCATCTACGGTAAACAATCTGCTATCTTTTACCTTAAATAGCCCTATCCTGGCCCCTGCATCCAGCCAGCCATGCGCATAATTCAGGGCAGCAAAGGCCAAGACTGCGTCCTTTTTAGTGTTCAGAAAGTAATGGGCGTCTTGTACATAGCGGGAGGCCATGTCCAGGAAATCTTCTGCTTGCGCTTTTCGAGTCAGATCAAGAGCTTTCTTGGCTTTATTCAAGGCTTCAGTAGTGATAGAGAAATATTGTTGCAGTTTTCCAGAAGTTATAGTAGAATTCATAGAAAAGAAAAAATAATTAATTGGCTTTGGCTTTAGGTCGCTTAACCGTGATTGGAAGAACTCCCTGATCATATTCCAGCAAGGCGATTTCTAAAGGATCGTAGCGCATCTTGGTCAATTCTTCTGAGCTTAGCTTAACCAAGAATGGTGCGCCCATAGATAATTGCAAGGCTCGAGAACCAATCATGCGTGCTTTTTCGTACTTAGTGTACTCCATCTGTTCTTCTTCCAAATGTTGTTTTTTAGCTGCCATTTTTGTTTAGTTTTATTTTGATTTTTTTAGATCTTTATTAAGTTAAAAAAAAATATAACTTAATGTTTAAGTGCTTTGGTAAGCTCCTTCCTTAAAAAGCTTGCCTTTTCCAAAGCTAGATCAACCATTTTTCCGATTTCTTCAATGCTCAAGGGCATGTCTCCGCCTTTTTGTAAAGCTGAGATGGTTCCTTTAGCATCTGATCCTACAGTCAATCGTGCTTCGTAGGCTTTCTCTTCTTCATTGGTTGGATCAACCATTAATACGCCATTAACTTTGTAAATAGTAATAGGCAATGGTTCTTTGGTTAGCGGCAATGATTTGTCAGTTTTTTGCTTGTAATCAATTGCGCCGGTTTCCGCATCTACAACTGGGAACTTGGCAGTCTTCAAAGCAGCTAGAGCAGCTAATCCTGCTACATCTAACAGATTTCCACCGTCGTTAAGAGCGATGATATCAACAATGACAAACCAGGCTTTTTCTCCCGGAGTAATGCAGAGTTTTTTCAAGTCGATCGCTTTTGCTTCGCGGATGCCTCGATCAACAACGCGGGCTAATTCCACTGCTTTTATGCCAGGTGGACCAGTTTCAAATTCAGGACTGGCAATAGGCGATAATTCTGCATTGACCATAATGCCGCCTTCATCAGAAGTATCGTTGTAAGGCTTCTCGAGGGAAAGCTTTACTCCGGCCATGACTACTGTTTCTCCAATTTGCACTCGGGCAGAACCTTCTGCCGTCCAGGAGATGTTGGTTTCGATCAAGATCGGTTGGCGGAATTCCGTCAAGGTGCGGTTATCCAATCGTTTATTTTCTTTCGCCAGTTCAGCGATTGCTTCTTTATTGACTATCATTTTTACCCTCGTTATTGTCAACAGCATATTTTTCTTTTAATGCCTTGACTTGTAATTGGTATACTTTGTCTGTCGCGACTTTAGCTAATTCTAAAGCCTTAATCAGATCTGCTTTGGAAATTTCTCCATCCATTTGCAACAGAGTTATTTCTTTAGTATTATGCAGCATGGCTACCGGAATGTCTGAGACAATAGCCGGATAAGCTTCTTCGTTGTAGTTGAGGTCTGCTACTACCATGCCATCAACTTGGCCGACAGCCACGGAACTGACCATGTCTTTCATGGGAATTCCTGCGTCTGCTAAGGCAATGCAGGCAGCAGAGATAGCTGCACAACGTGTTCCCGCATCAGTCTGTGGAAGTTCTACAAAGATATCGACCACGGAATTAGGAAATGCAGATAAGTCTATTACTGGAGCAAGGGCTTGTTCCATGACCATGGAAATTTCTTGAGCACGACGGCTTCTTCCGGGCTTGATACGTTCTCCGGAACCGGAAAACGGCATCATAGTGTAATGGCATCGTAAGATACCATGTCGAGGATTAGCCATAAATCTTGGTACGACCTCTCGAGGTCCGTACACACCGGCAATAGCCCAGGTTTTTCCAATCTTGAATGAAGCAGAGCCATTGGCATTTTTTACTACGCCAGCTTTTGCTTCCATCGGACGAAGTTCGTCGATTTTACGTCCATCTACTCGTTTAGTGTATGTCATTTTAGTTGTTCACCTCTAAAATGGTATTAAAAAATCTTGATTTTTTATAAGCCATTTTAGTTCTCCCCAAGGAATTTTTCCATTTTTTCGGTCAATCCTTCCAGGTGGGATTTTGCTTCGATAAGCTTGATTGCTTTTTCAGCTCTTGCTTCGCCTTCAGGCGTTCCTTTGATCCAGATTAATCCATTCTGTCCGACGGTAATGTCGCAGCCGGTCTTATCTTTAATCAAAGAAATCATGCTGCCTTGTCTTCCAATTACTCTGGGAACTTTTTGGCTGTTGATGCTGATGATTCTTCCGCCAGTGATTTTTCGCAAACCAGGTTCTTTCATGGTCAGGTCGATCAAATTTTGGGAAGTAACATTGACAATTTTCACTACTGCGTAATCGCCGATAGCGAGAATTTGACTCAAGTCTTCTTCTTTCTTGACGAAGCGAGTGGTTGCATCTCTGACATTCAGCATCGCTGAATAGGCAGTAGCAGTCTCAAAACGCCAGCCGCTGATGGTAATGTCCATTACTCTGGCAATGATCTTGTCTTCGGTCTTAGGCAAGTAAGGTCCTGATAAAGGCGTAATCTTGATGACCCGGCCAGAAACTGAAACCAATCCTAAAACTTTAGAATAAATCTGATCTTTTTCTCGGTAAGCGTTGTCTCCTGGTAAGAAATCCATGCCATGGGCAAGAGCCTCTCCGGGAACAACTACACTTCGTTCTTGTACTAATAGTTCACTCATTTTTCATATTCATTCGTGCTGGTATGATAAGCGTGGGCACGAATCCTCCGTTTCTTTTATTCACGCAAAAGCATTTATTGGGGTTTTATTTAAAAATGTATTGTAGGAAAATGCGCTATAGAAGTACGTCCTAGAGGAATCTTATTTCCGTTTCGGCCAGGGACCGTAATTGAATAATTCCTGCCTTTGAACATGATAACCTAGATCTTCTAAAAACGGCTGCATCAAGGGATGATCAGTGCAATCGATTATTGCGCCTACTTTAAGGATTTCTATAAGACCGACATTTCCTTCTAGAAGTTGATGAAACTGTTCCCGGAAAGTTCTCCAATGTTCTATCTTACGGGAGTATTCTTTTCGATTTTTTTCTTCACGGATGCGGCAGAACCAGGGAACCTGTCCTTCTGCACTCATCCTGCCCGGTCCCTGAGAATATTGAAATGCAAAATGATCTTCTAATCTTTGGTAAGGATCAGCATATTTTTGTGTACGATTTTCCCATATATCAAAAGGTAAAATATCTGCATTATCCATTTCTTCCAGCGTTTCTGGAGAAAAGGAAGTATAACAGATAGCTGAATTTTCCGGCTTTAATTTTAAGTTATTAACGGCTTCAACTAATTTAGGAGTAAAAAAATCATCTAATTTATAATACGTAACTAAACCTTTGAGGTCATAGTCGGTAACGATTAAATGTAAGATTCTGTTGGGCATATTTCTGTATTCAGAAGGAATTTTATAAAACTTTACTAAAGAAAATTGAAATAGACAAATAATGCATAAAAGCTAAGGTTAAAAATATGAATATTAAAATCTCGGCTTAATATCACTTATTGATAAATCAGGCCGATCTTGATATTTAAAATGCACTTTCTTTTTTATTTTATTCATTCTGACAATATGATACGGACTACAAGCTGGCTCGCCTATTGCAACATTGCGGAGCACCATCACTTCTAGATTTTCTGTATGATCCCGAACTTCTTCTATCTTAATTCCTGAATACTCAGCGCTGTGGCCAAGAAAAACTGCAATAATGGTTTGTGCAGAAAAATCGTATCCGGTGCCATGGTCAGCAAAACTTCGCTCAGGAAATGCTTCTTTAAAAACTGATTTCCATT
The DNA here is from genome assembly GCA_035290485.1 of Candidatus Nanoarchaeia archaeon. Lineage (GTDB taxonomy): Archaea > Nanobdellota > Nanobdellia > Woesearchaeales > GW2011-AR9 > JACPIL01. The sequence continues at coordinate 9,523 of DATDUF010000046.1, read as the reverse complement.
CTTCTTCGGTTCTGAGAGCGTATTCTTTAGCAATTTGAACATTACAGCGATAACCTCGAGCTACGTCTGAAAATTGAGTCATGTTTAGAAAAATAGATTTTCTTAGGAAAATAAATTATTTTCCTAACTTATCTACTTCACCAGCTTCTTCAATTCATCATTGCTGAGCTTGTAGAATTTCTTGTCTTCAACATTGATGAACGCTGCGTCAACTCTATCAAAGTTAAACTCTGCCTGCAGGAATTCTTTCAGCAAGGTCACGCCTAACTTCAATCCTTCATCGACGGTAATGCTGGATTTGTAGCGCTTCTGTAATTGCGCTTCAATTTCCATCTCTCCTTCGCCGATAACTGCAGCTTTGTACTGGAAGTATAAACCGTAAGGTTCAGTTAAGAACAGCTTGACACTACCATCTTCCTCTACTCCGCCAACCAGTAAGGAAACGCCAAAGGGCCGTAATCCTGCGGATTGGGTGCAGATTTGTTTCATGTCGCAGATTTCTTTGACTAAGGAAAGAGTATCTACCTTAGAATCGTAAGTGACTGCGTGCTGCTGGGCGCGCATCTGGGCCCGGTCAACTAAGACGCGAGCATCAGAAATAATACCTGAAGCGGCTGCGGCAACGTGATCATCGATGACAAACATCTTTTCAATTGCTTCTGGAACTAAGAGCTTGGATGTGACTCTTTTATCTACCACAAAAACTACGCCGTCTTTGCAGGCAATGCCAATCGCAGTAGAACCTTGTTTTACTGTTTTCTTAGCGTATTCCACCTGTAAGAGTCTTCCATCAGGAGAGAACATTGTAATAGAACGATCATACCCCATCTTATCAACCATTTGCTGCTGTTTTGCTTGCATGTTTACACCTCAATATTATGATTTGACTTTATGTAATTATAAATGTGAGCTTATCTTTTTTAGGGTTCCTGAAGTCACAATGGAACGTATAAGTATGGGAGTATTTTTAATCTTTTTGTTTAGAATTACTGCTGATTTTAGTTCATCTACGTACTGATGGTTGACTTTAAGCACAAAACGCTGTTTTTTGTCGCTCCATTTCTCTTTAACTAACAGAGGACTAGCTTTGGCCAGGCCGAATTCGCCTAAAAAGCGCAGCAGCGAAGCTTCTACTGCTTCCACCACTTCATTTAGGGAAAAAGCTTTGGCAGCCTGAATTTCAAATAGAACATACCGTTTCTTTTGCTTTAAGGAGGGCTTTAATTTCATAGGCGTTGTTATTTATTTTTTTTGGCTTCTACAACTTCCAGTTTTCCAAACTTGCCGGCGGAGACTTGTTTTTTGTCTTTAAATTCTGAGCACCAGCCATTTTCAATTTTGATAGTATCGCCGAGGTTCACTTTTTCAATTTCTTCGTTCCATAAAGTCAAGGCAATTTCACCGCTAGCATCCCGTAGCAGAGCATTGCAGACCCGGCCTTCTTTGCCAAACTTAGTAAAAGTACGCGGCTCTTCTTTAGAAACTATCTCTGCTTGAACAGAAATATTTCCTTGGTTTGCTTTGATGTCTTTGATGTTCATGTTCTTGTCAATATTCTTACTTACCTCGTTCTAGTCTATCACGCAATTGCACTACTTGCGGATAATATTGCGGCTGAACTTTGCGCGGTAGTTTTTCGTAAATGGAAAAGATCTTGATATATTTTTTCTTCTGCTCGGTGATGCTTCCTTTATCGCTTTCCTGCAAGAGACGCATTAACTCTTTTTCATTTTGCATATGTTCTTCTAAAGTCTCGCGCAGTAAATTGACTTTGGCATAAAAATTCTGTTTCTTTTTTTCTGACAATCTCATATAGGTATTGTAAATCTGCAAGTACATTTTCTTGGTCTCTTCAGTAGAATCAACATCTACCACAGCAGATATTTTCTTCAGCAATTTGCGCAGGCGGTTGGCAGCAGAAAATTCCCAGGTCAGATACAAAATTAAAATCACTACTGTTACTCCAATAACAGAAAACAACATCGTCCTGGTGGAAGAGTCCGCTTCTGATGGCTGCAGTAATAAATAGATGACCACAGCCAGAGTTACAGCTATAAATATGAGCAAGATAATGGAAGCTGAAGAGCCGCGCTTCTGTTCAAGAGGTTTCATACTCCTCTCATTTTTTACTCGTTTATAAAAATTGCGGGTATTCCTTTAACGAGATTACTAGAATCCTAGAAATACTAATGTTTAGACAATTCTGATAATCTTTCCGCTAACTTGGAAATCTTAACCCGCTCTTGCTGAGTGGTATCCCGATCGCGGATAGTAACCGTATCTTTTAATGCCGGGTCTTCAAGAGTTTCAAAATCGATGGTGATGCAAAATCGCACTCCGATTTCATCGGCGCGAGCATAACGCCGGCCGACAGATGCAGCTTCATCATAGAACGTAGAGAATTGTTTTTTTATTAATGAGTATACCTGCTCGGCTTTAGCGGTTAATTCCGGTTTGTTTTTGACTAAAGGAAATACGGCAGAGAAGAATGGTGCGACGTTGGGAGCAAGATGGAGAACAATATTTCCCCGCAGTTTATCATCATCATAGCTCAGATCCAGCAAGCTGTACACATTCCTGTCCACACCAAAGGAAAGTTCTAAAACATGAGGAATGAATTTGCTGGCTGATTCTTCATCGAAGATTTCCATTTTCTGTCCGGAAACGCGCTCATGTCCTTTCAGGTCATGATCAGTCCGATAATGTAAGCCTCCAACTTCGGTAAATCCAAATTCTTGCAGTTCGATTTCAATATCAAAATGAAATTTATTGTAGAAAGCGCGTTCTTTTTCATCCAATTCGTAGAAACGCAATTTTTCTGTTGGTATCTTAAGAACGTCAAAATAAAACTGCTGGATTTTAACCAGATGAAAGACGTAAAATTGCGGCAATCCTTCGGAAACTAATTCCTGAGCCGTGCGTTCAACTACTTGGCCTTCTTCTTTTCCGCTTCTATCTTTGACCAGCAAGGTTCTGATTTTGTAATTCTTTACCAGATCAAAATATTTATGTTCATGCAATTTTGCCGGGTTGAAAAAAATCTGCAATTCTGCTTGGGTAAATTCGCGTTGTCGCAGCACAAAATTGCGAGGAGAGATTTCATTACGATATGCTTTTCCAATTACTGCTAAGCCTAGCGGAAGTTTTTTCCGCTGCAATTCATATTGCAATTTGAAATTAACAAAAGGTGATTGGGCTGTTTCGGGGCGGAGAAAACCACGATATCCTTTTCCAGTTCCTAGTTGCACCGGAAACATCATGTTCATGACCGCAACTGGTTTTAATTTTGACTGGCATTTGGGACAAACCAGTTTATGCTTTTCAATTAAAGCCGTCAATTGTTCTGCAGATAGTCCTTCATGCCTGCTCTTGGTTTTAGACTGAATAAAATGATCTGCGCGTTCTGAGAAATCGCATTTTGAGCAGCTGACAATGGGATCAGTAAAGTTTTCTAAATGCCCGGATGCTTTGAAAACATTCTCATGCATAATATTAGCGGCTTCTATCTCCACAAAATTATCATCCAAGGCGAGGAAGTATTGTCTCCAGAGATTTTCAAAATTATGCTTCAGTTTTGTTCCCAGATGACCATAATCATACAATCCTGCTAAACCGCCGTAGATTTCAGAAGAAGGATACATGAAGCCTTTCTTTTTACAGAAAGTCGCCAGATCTTGCGCAGTATGAGCCATGTAGAGTAATTATAAAAGAGAATTATTAAAGGTTTCTGTACTGTTTTCCTTCTGAATTCAGAATTATCTCCCTTTCATCCAATCTACTTCTTCTTCATTCAATTCTAATTCTTGGGCGATCGCAGCACCTGCACCTTTCTGAAATATCAACTGCAAATAAGGAATTTGCTGTTCAGCGACGGAAGTAGAAGTATGAGTTTTGGCAGCCAGCTTGAGGGCGATTTCTTTTTTCTTAGCATTTTTCATTTTAGATTGCCACAGGCGCAGGAAGCGCATGGTCTCTCGATAAGGAACAAACTCCGTATTCTTTTCATCTTTAGCAGAGGAAATTCCTGCAGTCAATAAATCATTCATGTAGGCTAAGAATCTCCAGTGCTGTCGGTTCATAATTCGCCCCTGAAAAACATCGGCACGGGCCAGATGTTCATATCCTTTTGCTAAGGCTTGGGGAGACAAATATTCTTTAGGCATATTTTCATCAATCCAATGAATAGTATCCCGCGGTTCAAGGTCAATATTCTCCAGCGCAGGAAGGGCAGTTTCCACGGAAGAGGATTTGAAAATGATCATCAAGGCATTGAGAATGGTTTCGGTTCTTTTACGATCGGATAAAGTAGATACATCGGCAAAAGAAAGATTTTTACTGGCTGAACTTCCCTGCAGATCGATCAGCGCGGCGCGCATATCTCCGTCAACTTGTCGAGCTAAGGAGTTGATGGCTTTTTCATCAAACTTGATATTCTCTTGTTCGCAAACCCATTGCAAGCAATGCGAGATCGTGCGATATTGCAGTTGATGATAGGGAATTACCTGGGATGCTTTGGCTAAAGCTTTGAACTTGCTGTCATCAATATCATTGGCAGTAAGAATGACTGGAAAGGAAGATTTTTCGATTGCTTTTATGAGTGCAGGGATGCAGCCGCGATCAGCAACACCGGAGATATTATCCACTTCATCAATTAAAACTATTTTGGGAGTGAAGAATAATGATTGCTGTCCCAGAGCAGAGTTAAGAAATTGAGTTATGTTTTCTGCATTGCGCAGATCAGAGGAATTTAATTCCACCACGTCATGATTTATTTCTTTTGCCACTGCGTAGACGGAAGAGGTTTTCCCGCAGCCGATAGGCCCCAGTAGAAGTGCAGACTTGTGCTGCTTCTGTTTGTATTGAAGGATAAAGTCACGCAATTGGGAAACTGCTAAAGGCTGTCCAAAGACTTGATTGGAGTTTTTAGGTGCATATTTTATGGTGAAAAGAGTCATGACTTATAGGAACAGTAATAGGTTTTAAGATTTATGGTAAAGAAGTATTGGAAAATTATTTTCCTCCCCGAGATTGTGAGAAACCAAATCCAGGGGAACTGTCAGGAGCTTTTTCTGATTTTAAATACGGATCGGGATGGGTCAAAGAACGTTCATAATTAGCTTTAAGAAAGGTTTCATATTTAGAAAATATTTCCAGACAAAGGTCGGTTTTTCTGTCTTCGGTAATTCTTTCGGTTAAACAGCGGTGATTTGAGGAATCTACTTCTAAGATACTCTTCTCACGTAAATACCAATAACAGGCCTTGAAGAAAGCCAAAGACATCTTCCTGGTATAACCTTCTCGCTGTAATTCTTCTTCGATTATTTTATCAGGAAAAAAAGGAGATAAGCTTCTAGGAACATGATTAGAGATGATAGTAAGTACTTTTTCTATACCAAAATACAGTTGTTCATCAGAAAGAATAGAGGTTAACATTAAAAAATATCAGAGCAGTATTCTGTTTTTAAAGTTTTTGCAAATCCCACAGTATCAACAGGATACTGCAAAAAGAAAATACTGCAGTGATCTGGTTCTGCAGATGGCTAGGCAAACCAACATTGATGAAATTGAAAGAGGGATTGAGCAGGGAAAAGATGAAGATAAACCCAAACAGAAAAAGCAATGCGCAGAGGAGCACGAACACCTTTTTGCGGTACCGATATGACATAATTCGATTAACGTTTCTATATTTATAAGGTTGTAGAAACTGGAAAGGATATATTGCCTTTACTCCCATAATCTATTTAAATTACAAATCTCTCCAGAAATAATGGTTTATGATCAAGCTCGGCTTAACATTCAATGATGTTCTTCTCGTTCCTAAAAAGAGCCCTCTCAAGTCGCGCACGGAAGCGGATACTCGTACACGATTTACCAGAAATGTTTTCTTAAGTATTCCTTTAGTCAGTTCTAATATGGCCACGGTTACTGAGCACAAGATGGCTATCGCCATGGCTCGAGAAGGCGGCTTGGGAGTGATTCATCAATTCAACACTCTTGAAGAACAGGTTGAAGAAATTAAAAAGGTAAAGCGCAGCACCAGTTACATCATTGAAAATCCTCTTTCTGTGCCGCCGACAGTTACGGTAGGAGAAGCAGTCAAGATCATGATCACAGAAGGCGTGACTAGCGTCTTAGTAGTGGATGGTGAAGAACTGATCGGCATTTTTACCTCGCGGGATTATTTGTTTGAAGAAAACATGGACAAGAATATTACGGAAGTGATGACTGGGAAAGATCGACTGATCTGCGCTCCTTATGGAATAGAATTGCAGCAGGCCAAAGAAATCCTGCATCGGCATCGCATTGAAAAACTTCCTCTGCTGGAAAATAGAAAATTACGCGGCTTGATCAGCACTAAAGATTTACGCAAGCTAGAGCAATGGCCTCATGCCTCCAGAGATGAAAAAGGACGATTGCGGGTAGGAGCAGCAGTCGGAGTAAAAGATACCATTGAACGCGCTTCAGCATTAATTGAAGCTGGCGCAGATGTGATTATTTTAGATATCGCTCACGCTCATTCAGAATTAGCTATCCAGCAAATAAAAGAATTCAAGTATCATTTTCCTACTGTTGATTTAATGGCTGGAAATATCGCTACAGGAGAAGCAGCCCGAGATTTAATTCTGGCCGGAGCAGATGGATTAAAAGTGGGTATAGGACCAAGCGCTGTATGTACTACCCGCATTATGTCCGGTTCAGGAGTGCCGCAGCTTACCGCAATCATGGAGGTAGTGAAAGTTGCTCGCGAGTACCATGTTCCGGTCAGCGCTGATGGAGGAATGCAATTTCCTGGTGATGTGGCCAAAGCTATCGCTGCTGGAGCAAGTACGATTTATTCAGGAAGTTTCTTTGCTGGAACAGATGAAGCACCCGGCTATATTATCACTAAAGATGGCAAGCGTTACAAGAGATATATGGGCAGCGCTTCCTACGACAGCAATCATGAACGAAAAGAAAATCTGGAAGGAAAGAAAGTCAAAGAAAAATTAGATGTCTATGTAGAAGGAGTGGCTATTCTGGTTGACTATAAAGGCTCAGTGCGCGAAGTGATCAAAGGCTTAGTGAAAGGATTGCAGAGCGGCATCAGCTACTGCGGCGCATTTGATATCAAAGGCATGCAAGAGAAGGCAGAATTTATGCAGATCACGTCTAATGCCTGGGAAGAAAGTAAAAGCCGGGGAAGTAAGCTGAGCGAGTGATTCAATAATTATATTTTTGATAATTTAGATTTTTGCAAGATATTTTCGCTGCTGTGACAATTGATATACTTTCCGGGATAAGTCAGCATCCTCTCGTCGTAAATCTTGCAAGGCAGATAAAGCCAGAACTCCTTGTTCAAAAGTAGTTGTTAAAACTTCGCGATCTACCGGATTTTGCTGCAGAAGAGTATAGCCCAGATCAAATAAATATTTGTGATGCGCAAAGGTTAAGTAATTTCGGTCAGCCATGATTTAAGATCAAGAGCTAAGAGTTATAAATTTTTCTTATATTTTTGTGCTCTGATGAACCAATAACTCTCTGTATCAATTCTGTTTCTGGTAACGGTAGGCCTGCCATCAGACAAGAGAGCTCCTCTTTTTCCCCTGCCACCATTAAAATTTTCGTATCTAACCGGACATTCATAGAAAATGCTGGCCTGCAATTGCACTCCGACACTGTTTATTTTTCCGTCTAAGCCATAAATCCTATTTCCATATTCTCTCATTTTTCCATTCCGTAAGATATTGGTACTATCTTGACCCTTGAGATGCAGCAGAAAATGGTATTTCATCTGGTCATTTTGACAGTAGACCATCCAGAAAGAATTCCAGGGCGTGCCATCAACACAGCCGATTTCTTCTTCTTTAAGCACAGACTGGGGAGCAGGAAGTTGATTCTTTTTCAGAAATTGTTCTAAGACTGTTTCTAAAGTTGGAAATTCGTAGTTCCGGGTAAACATAATTGATTTTTTAAGAGACTTATTAATTAAGTTTGTGTTTCGATGTTCAATCAGGATATTACTTATTTTCCATAAGTAACTTTTTAAATACCTATTCTCCTTCCAAGCTACATGGAATTACCGCAACGTTATGATCCCAAAGAAGCTGAACCGCGCTGGCAGAAGTATTGGGAAGAAAAAGAAATTTTTGTATTTCATCCTGATCAAAAGAAAGTGACCTATGCTGTAGATACCCCGCCGCCTACTGTTTCCGGGAAGATGCATATGGGGCATGCTTTCAGTTATACGCAGCAGGATATTGTAGTCAGATACCAGCGCATGAGAGGTAAAAATGTGTTCTTTCCTTTCGGCACGGATGATAATGGATTGCCTACTGAGAAATTAGTGGAGAAGAAAAAAAATATTCTTGCGGCGAAAATGCAGCGGGAAGAATTCGTCAAGATTTGTAACGAAGTTATCGAAGAAGAGAAACCAAAGTTCATCCAGAGCTGGAAAGATATCGGCATGTCTGCAGATTTCAAAAGATCTTATTCCACCATCAACCGGCATTGTCAAATTACTTCCCAATCTTCATTTATTGATTTATTCAAAAAAGGACGAGTCTATCAGCAGGAATCCCCTGGCGCGTATTGCGTCTTATGCCAGACAGCTATTGCCCAGGCAGAGTTTGAATCAGTTGAAATGAAATCACATTTCAATGATATTGCTTTTTCTTGCGGCGGAAAACAGCTGGTTATATCAACGACCAGGCCGGAATTAATTCCCGCTTGCGTAGCCTTATTTTACAATCCTACTGATGAACGATACGAACACCTGAAAGGAAAATCAGCTCGAGTGCCGATCTTTAATTATGAAGTTCCTATTTTTGCGGATGAAGCAGTACAGAAAGATAAGGGAACCGGCTTGATGATGGTCTGTACTTTCGGAGATAAAGAAGACGTGGACAAATGGTTCCGTTACAAGCTGCCTTTACGTGCAGTTTTTGAAAAGAACGGGCGCATGAACGAATTAGCCTCTGAGTTCAAAGGACTGAAAATCAAAGAAGCACGACAAGCTATTCTCGATAAACTGAAAGAACAAGGATTATTGCTGAAGCAAAAAGAAATTATGCATGATGTAAATGTACACGAACGTTGTAAGACGGAGATTGAATTTCTGAAAACCACGCAGTGGTACATCAAGATTTTAGATAAAAAAGAAGAACTGCTGGAGTTAGCAAATCAAATTACTTGGTATCCGCAGCATATGAAAGTACGATATGATCACTGGGTGCAAAACCTGAACTGGGACTGGTGCATCTCCCGACAAAGACATTTTGGAATTCCTATTCCAATCTGGAGTTGTGTGAAGTGTAAAAAATATACCTTACCGGAAGTTACTGATTTACCGGTTGATCCAACTACCCAGAAACCAAAGAAAGCATGTGCATGCGGTTCTGCAGCATTCAAAGGAGAGACTGATGTTTTAGATACTTGGGCTACTTCTTCCGTCACCCCGGAAATTGCCAGTAACTGGGTCAGTAAAGGAGAATATGATTTCAGATATGAGGATAAACCATTTGATCTTCGGCCTCAGGCGCATGAT
>DATDUF010000045.1:0-3779 GCA_035290485.1 Candidatus Nanoarchaeia archaeon | reverse complement strand
TGCCAATATTCTTCGCCACTTTGGAAGGAATAGTCGGCCCTACTACCTTCAAAAAATAGAGAATTTTCTCCTGATCTCGCATAAGTCTTTTAGGAAGAAATGCCTTTTATATAGTTTTCTTTACTGTAAGAGAGGAGATAATCATTTGAATAAGTTTGCGCCATAAACAGCGGTGCGACGGTTTGTTCCAAACCTACGAGTCACCCCGGATGGGGCGTCCCCCGACTCGTCGCACGCCACAATGGCGCAGATGCGACTGGGGATGCGCCCTCCGGGCTGTCGCATAGGACAAATTCAGGAGGAATTTGGACGTCTGCTGCCAGATGGGCGTGCGTTAAAGAAAAAGTAATAATTACTCAACTACGTCCTAGTCCAACTGACCTGGTAATACGTGACATCATTCTCATCATCTACGATAGCCAGAAGTAAGCGTTTCTTGGTGCTGTGGGCAACTCTATTCTTGGCGCTGAATTCATGCCAGGTAAAAACGCTGGCTTCATGTACCGGAAAGACAATCCATTTAGCGTGATCCTCGCCTGGTTTAACACCGCGGTCATATACCCTGAAATCTGCGCCAAATTTGAGTGCAGTCTTAATAATGTAACCGCGATTTCTCATATCTCGAAAGACCACATAACGGATCCAGAAGTTAGGTTCTACCTTACGAGCCTTCCTGACATAGGTTTCAAAAACTAAAGCTTTGCCTGCTTCACTTTTAATGTACAGACGCTCCCGCTCCAGAAGATATAATGCTTCTAGTAATGACAATTCAACTTTGCCGCTTTCGTTTAAAGTTCCAAAGCGAGATTGATTAAAGAAATCTCGAGCATCATCAGAAGATTCAGTAATAACTCTTTCACCGGTAAGAATACCTAATACTGGATTTTTCGGTTTCTTTAGTTCTACTACTTTTTGTTCTACTTTTACGTCGTCCGAAGTTTCAGGCTCAGCTGCTTCGACGGCTTTTTTCTTAGCCATGAAGTGGTTAAAAGAAAGTCCTTTTAAAAAGCTTTGCTATAGGAAATAACTTTAATTTTCTTTAGATTCAGCCCAGCTCCACCAGGTATCTTTTCCCAGAATAATGTGATCCAGCAAAGGGATACCCATCAGTTTGCCAGTCTTTTCCAAGATTTTAGTGACCTGCAAATCTTCGGCTGACGGTTCAGGGTCGCCAGAAGGATGATTGTGAAGGATTATAATAGCATGAGCTAAGTGCTTGATCGCGCCATGGAAAACTTCTCGCGGATGCACTAAAGAAGAATTAAGAATGCCAATAGTAATTGTTTCTTGAGCGATGATATTATTCTTGGTATCTACATAGATAGCGATGAAATGTTCTTTTTGCAGATCTTTGGTTTTTGGTAAATACATTTGAGCAACTTCTTTAGCGGAAGAAATTTTCTTTTTATCCTGATGTTGTGGGAGTCTTCGATATAATTCAAATAGGGCGAGTATCTGCGAAGCTCTGACCGGGCCAATGCCGTACTGCTGTTGTAATTGTCCTAAAGAACAGCTAGAAAGATTATGCAACCCGTATCTTGAAATAAGACGATTGGAGATTTCCAGAATATTTTCCTTCTTAGTTCCTGATTTGAGAATTATGGCGAGAAGTTCTGCCGGAGAAAGTACTTCAGCACCTTCTTTTTGCAGTCGTTCTCGAGGACGATTTTCCGGCGAGAGATCAGTTATTTTCATAGGAAGTTTTATTAAGTTCTTAGGTGTTAAATCGCCCAGGGTGGGATTTGAACCCACAAAGTCCGCCAAGACTGAAAGGTTTTCTTAAACCTGTCCAGAGCTTAAGACCTTCGCTCTACCAGATTAAGCGACACAAGAAATCAAACAACGATTTGATTTCTGTGCAGAAAACTTGATCGTTGTAAGTTTTCTTGCCTGGGCTTATTTCTTTTTGTTTTAGAAACTGTTTAAATATTCTAGCCGAGGTTGTCCAGTGGCTAGTGGCTTTGCTAAAAAGGCTTTTTTGTAGAAAATTTAGAAAGAAGGAGAGCTATTGCTAGTTGTCCAGTGGTAGTCTATTTTGTAAACTCTTTTTCCATCAATCTCATCCTTTCTTTCGGCTTTTCAGCCTTAGTGATGAAACTTCCAGACACAATATAATCTGCTCCGGCCTTGGCTGCATCTTTGACAGTAAGTGGATTCATGCCCCCATCGACAATGATTTTTACTTTTGCATTGATTTTTTTTATTTCTGCAATTTTTTTCAGCGGAGCTTTCAGGTATTTTGCACCGTAAAAACCAGGATGGACCGTGAGAATTAAAACACAATCAATATCTTTCATATGGTTCTTTATTTTTCCAACCTTGGTTCCTGGATTTAACGCGAAGGCTACTTTCTTTTTGAGTAATTTTGTTTTGGTAATGTAATTAGAAACATCAACTGCTTCTGCCGGCACGATGCAAAATTCAACTTTTTTTCCATGTTTCTGAATCCATCTTTCCGGATCTTTTACCATTAGATGGGCGATGTACCTGAATTTTTTTGACAATCTGAAAGGAAACCATAACGAAGTGTTGGGAACAAATTTCCCATCAGCTACATCCAAATGCAGGTATTTTGCTACGCCAGAAAGATTTTTCAGCATAGTATCTAAATCCTGCTGACTTTTAGCCATCACGGAAGGGAATACTTTCTGTTTCATCAAATTATTTTTCCAATCTCTTGATTTTTGCCAGCCGGCGCAGATGCCGCTGCTCTTGAGAAAAAGGAGTAGTCAGAAACACTTCGATCATTCTTTTTGCTTTATGCAGATGAGTGAACCAGCCGGACAAGCACATGATGTTGGCATTATTATGTTCTTTAGACAAACGCGCTTCTTTAAGTGAATATGGAATTACTGACCTGCTGCCTTTAATTTTATTGGCAGCGATACACATTCCTTGGGCAGAGCCGCATAGCAGAATTCCTAAACTTTTATTGGCCACTACTTTTCTGGCCAGCACCGCAGCAAAATCAGGATAATCATCTTTTGGATCGAGTTTAACATTTCCCAGATCGATATAGGCAACGTGCTTGCGATCTAACCACTCTTTTAATTTTTCTTTCAAGGCAAAGCCGGCATGGTCTGCGGCGATATAAATTGGTCTCATTCTTCTACCTCCTATTTGCTTCCTTTTCCTGCTGATCCAAATAATCTAATTCGTTGTTCTGCGACTTGTTGTATCAGATCGCGAGCTGGTGCTAAAATATGTCGTGGATCGAAGTCTTTAGGCTGAGCATGAAGTGCTTTTCTTATTGCTGCATCAAAGGCAATTCTAATATCAGTATCAGTATTAATTTTGGTAATACCATTGTGGATGGCTGCTTTGATCTGTGAATTAGGAACACCTTTCACTCCCGCTAGATTCGCACCATATTTTTCAGCCATAGTTACCAGATTTTGGGGAACACCGGAAGCGCCATGCAGCACTAAAGGAATCTTTACCTGCTGCCGAATTTTGTGCAGGGTCTCTTGATGTAATGAAGCTTTCCCCGAAAACTTGTAAGCGCCATGTGAAGTGCCGATAGCTACGGCCAGAAAATCACAGCCAGTACGCTGCACAAATTCTTTTGCTTTAGCCGGATCAGTGTAAATGATGTTGCGGGAGGAAACTAAATCTTCTGCGCCGCCGATAGTTCCTAGTTCTGCTTCCACGGAAACTCCTTTTTTGTGCGCCAGAGAAACTACTTGCTTGGTCAGGCGAATATTTTTTTCAAAGTCTTCATGAGAAGCATCAATCATGACCGAAGAATAGCCAATTTGAATTGCTTTTTTGATGGTCTC
>DATDUF010000044.1:0-2292 GCA_035290485.1 Candidatus Nanoarchaeia archaeon | reverse complement strand
AAAGAGTTTCTGTATGAAACATCTTAAATGGTTTTTGTGTTTGTGAACCAAATTCCTTTTATAGAGGTTTCGTCTCCTCTTTTTCGCTTAAATTTAGGTTTAGAGCTAATTTATATACTTTAGCCGGAGCTGTCCAGTGCGGGAGTGGGTAGTAAGTCTCCCCAGCCGCCCTCTTTTTTTCCATTCTCATATTGGTGAATTTTTCTAACAGAATATATATAAAACAGTAAATACTTCTGAAGTACTATGGAAATGCAAAATGCCAAGGGCGTAAAGGACTTACCGCCGGAAGAGAAAATTCTCAAAAATAAGGTAGTGAATACTATTTCCCGGGCGTTTGAATTATATGGCTTTGCTCCTTTAGAAACTCCTATCCTGGAACGCTTTGAAACCTTAGCCGCAAAGTTTGGCGCAGGGATAGAAAGTGATGCGCTCAAGGAAACTTTCAAGTTGAAAGATCAAGGAGACCGGCAGTTAGGATTGCGATTTGAGATGACCACTTCCTTAGCTCGATTTGTAGCCCAGAATCCCACTTTGAAAATGCCGTTTAAAGTGTATCAGGCCGGCCCGGTATTCCGTGATGGCCCGATTAAAACCGGTCGGGAACGAGAGTTCTGGCAGGCCGATGCGGATACGATCGGGGCTTCATCCATGCTAGCGGAAGCAGAACAGATTGGATTATTGTCTGAAGTCTTTCGGCAGTTGGATTTCAAGTTCGTGATTAAGGTAAATAATCGGAAGATACTGAATGGTATTTTGAAACAAGCAGGAATCAGCGAAGTTAAGGAAGCATTAATTGCTATCGACAAATTAGATAAGATTGGTAAGGCAGGAGTGGCAGAAGAGTTTAAGCAGCGCGGCTACAGCAAGGGGCAGACTGATAAAGTTTTTGCTTTGCTTACCAAAGGTGCAACTCTTGCTTCCTTGAAGAAAAAATTAAAGGATGCAGAAGGAACGCAAGGACTAGCGGAATTAGAAGAATTATTTGGATATTTGAAAGTCATGAAAATAAAAGAAATAGAATTTGATCTTTCTTTAGCTCGAGGACAGGCATATTATACTGGTACCGTAATTGAAGTGTATTTGAAAAATAGTGAAGTTACTTCTTCCATCGCTGGAGGCGGAAGGTATGATAATATGATTGGCAGCTTTATGGGCGGTGGGAGAGAGATTCCGGCAGTCGGCATTTCCTTCGGGATTACTCCGATCATGGAACAGATGAAAGCACAGAATAAGCTGGAAGAAAAAACTCCGGCCAAAGTGTTGATGATCCCCATTAATGTTGTTGATGAAACTTTGAAAATTGCTCAGGAGTTGCGTGCAAATGGCATTGCTGCTGATTTTGCCATGGGCAAGAAAGGAGTAAGCAAGAATTTAGAGTATGCGAATGTTTTGAAAATTCCGTATGTTGCTATTGTCGGCGAAGAAGAATTGAAGAAGAAGAAAATTCTGCTGAAAGAAATGAGTTCCGGCACGGAACAGCTGCTTTCATTGAAAGATCTGATTAAGAAGCTGCAGAAATAGTATAAACATGATAAAAGAGAAATTCTTGAAAGTGATTGGAATTGTAGCTATACTGCTGGTAGTGTTGAATCTAGTTTTATTTGCCTTAAGAATAATTAATGGCTTGGTGTTCTGGGCAGTTATTATTGTGATAGCTTTATTTGCATTTAAATTTCTGCCTAAATTGAATACTCGCTAGGATGACCGGTTTCACACCCATATATTTATTAATATCCTTTTCTAAAAGCTGTTCATGACCTTCCTCAATTCTGTTATTGATATACTTTTACATCTAGATAAACATCTAGCAGTAATAATTCAGAGCTATGGTTTACTGACGTATTTACTGCTTTTTTTTGTGATTTTAATTGAGACAGGATTAGTAATAACGCCTTATCTGCCCGGAGATTCACTGCTTTTTGCCGCCGGATCATTAGCTTCTGTGGGCTCATTGAATATTTTTCTTCTCCTGATTGTGCTGACGACGGCAGCAATTCTAGGAGACAGTCTCAATTATTTCATCGGCTATCATTTTGGTGAAGCGGTTTTTCTCAAAAGTAAGTTTTATCATCCTGAGTACCTCCAGAAGGCGCAGGATTTTTATCACAAATATGGGCGGAAGACTCTTATCTTAGCAAGATTCGTTCCTATCGTCAGGACTTTTGCTCCATTTGTTGCCGGCATGGGAAAAATGAAATATTCTTCTTTTCTAATCAACAATATTATAGGCGGAATAATCTGGGTCTTCCTTTTCGTGCTAGCCGGCTATTTTTTAGGAGGTTTATCCAT
>DATDUF010000043.1:0-2414 GCA_035290485.1 Candidatus Nanoarchaeia archaeon | reverse complement strand
AATAGTCTTCTGATATTTCTCGTCGGAAACCATAGTAGTTCTAGTTTGGAAGAAGTAGTTTATATAGTTTTATAATTGTCAGAAAGTAGTAAGTCCCTGATACTTTAGGGACCAAACACCTCTTTTCCCACACTCGGGAATGCTCTTGGAAGAATGTTGGAGTTAATAAGTATTTTGGAAAATGGAAAATGAAAAAAAGAATTATTCGCTTTTCTTCCCATCAAAATACTTATAGATTACTTGCTGATCATTGACATTTCCTTCGTTATTGGCCTGTCGAGCTAACATAAAAAAGAAATCACTCAACCTATTGACGTAAATCATCAAGTCTGGGCTGATTTCAATCACGCCTTTGGCCTTAACCAATTCGCGTTCAGATCTGCGAGTTATGGCTCGACATAAATGCAAGAAGGCACTGCTTTGCGTTCCGCCGGGAAGAATAAACTTAGTAGGCACTCCCAGCTTCTCTTCAATTCGATCAATGGCTTGTTCTACTTCTTGGATATGCACGGGTGTAATTCTTGGCAAGGCTTTCTTTTCTAGTGCGCTTCCGGCAATATCTGCGCCAACTTGAAACAGATCATGCTGGATTTTAGTAAGAACATCTTGCAGCTCTTTATCGCTGACCATAGAAAGAGTAACTCCAATTACAGAATTAAGTTCATCGACTGCGCCCAGAGCTTCAATCCGAGGATCATCTTTCTGGATCATCCCGCAGCCAAAGAAGGCCGTTGTACCTTTATCTCCTACTTTTGTGTAGACACCCATCTCTTTTTCTCTCTTTATTTTTATTCGCCAAAACTTCCGATATTAATGACTTGATCTTCATAACTTCCATCGCGGTAAATAGTTATGCCCTTGCACTTTCCTTTCCAAGCCAGCAAATATGCATTTTCCACGTCTTTAATCGAGGCGGTCTTGGGAAAGTTAATAGTTTTGGAAATAGAATTGTCAACATGCTTCTGGATGGTAGATTGCATTTTGATGTGCCATTCCGGATCGATATCCTGAGCGGTGATAAATATATCTCGAACATCTTTAGGAATTTCTTTGCAGTTTTGAATGCCGCCTTCCCGGGCAATCTTGGAAATCAATTCCGGGGAATAGAAACCGCGCTCTTTAGCAATTTTTTCAAAAGTTTTATTCAGATAGACTAAATTAGTATCGCCCATCACTGCTTTATGAAAGGAAATAGCAAAGAAAGGTTCGCAGCCGGAAGACGCGTCAGCCAGAATACTGATTGTTCCGGTCGGTGAAACAGAAATGCAAGTCATGTTGCGCATCTTGCGTTCTGCTTTTTGATGATCGGAATCTTTCCAAGCCGGACAGGGGCCACGTTGCTCGGCTAATTCAGAGGACATTTGATACGCCGTCGTTTTAATGAAATGCATTAATTTATCAGCAAATTCTAAAGCCGGTTCAGAATCGTATTTTATTTTTAGTTTACTTAAGACATCGGCAAAGCCCATCATGCCTAAGCCAAATTTGCGGGTGCGTTTGGTTTCTTCTTCAATCTTTTTAGTAGGATAGGAATTCATGTCAATAACATTGTCGAGGAAGTGAACGGCTGTACGAATAGCTTTTTCTAACTCTGCCCAGTTAAGATCGTTTTTCTCAGCATCAATAAATTTGTTGAGGTTTATGGAGCCTAACACAATTCCTTCATAGGGCAATAAAGGAGCTTCTCCGCATTGATTGGTAGTTTCAATTTCTCCCAGATGCTTGCCGGGATGTTTTCTGTTTATTTCGTCGATAAATAATAATCCCGGATCGCCGGTTTTCCAGGCGTTCTGAGTGATCATAGCAAACACGTCACGGGCTTTCAAGCGGCCAATATATTTTTCAGTCTTAGGATTAGTAAGATAATATTCGCGATCCTCTTCCACGGCTTTCATGAAGCGGTCAGTAACCGCGACAGAAAGGTTGAAATTTTTTAATCTGCCCGTTCCACGCTTTGCTTCAATGAATCTGATAATGTCGGGATGATCTACTCTAAGGACCGCCATGTTGGCTCCCGGGCGAATGCCTCCTTGCTTAATTGCTTCCAGCGCTTTATCGTATACTTTCATGAACGCAACTGGCCCGGCAGCAACTCCGGCATTAGAACGGACAAAATCTCCCTTAGTTCTTAGACGGGAGAACGAGAATCCAGTGCCTGAGCCACGCTGATGAATTAACGCAGCATCTTTCAATGCGCCGAAGATGCCGCTGATATTATCCTCTACCGGTAAAACGAAACAGGAACTTAATTGCTGGGTAATAGTGGCAGCGTTCATCAAGGTGGGTGAATTAGGCAGGAACTTTAATCCGGCCATGATGGAATAAAATTCTTCTTCGGTTTTTTTGATATCTTCCTTTGCTGCGCCATACATTTTGTCCGCCAGGGCAATATTTTTTGCTACGCGCTGCAACAT
>DATDUF010000042.1:0-6207 GCA_035290485.1 Candidatus Nanoarchaeia archaeon | reverse complement strand
ATGAAACTCAGGGCGATATTCTCATCTACCTCAAGAAAAAATTTGACAATAAATTATTGATCTTCTCTCTTGATTCTGGATTTACCCAGGAACCGATGATCAAAACCTTGTTAACTTATTACAATATCACTGAATATCCGGCCTTAGTGATGGAAAATCAAGTCTTGGAAGGACATCAGAGCGCGGAACAGCTGATGCAATACATTTGCGCTGACTTCCAGCAGATGAACAGTACTGTACCCGACGAATGCCTCGCTTTTAATAAAGAAAAAATAAATCTGGCTAAAAACCCACTCATTAATTAGTTTTTAATTAATTTTATTTTGTAACTACTGTAAACCCTTTCGCTTTTAGAATTCTGGTAACCGAAGCATCGATCTGTGCTTCCGGGATTTCTCCCTGCTGAACTGCTGCTTTCACAATTTGAATCATGCGATAGATTTCATTCGGATCATGATCAAAATTAAGCACCACATCATTGCCCGCCTTAAACACCGCTACATACATTTCATCCAGGGAATGATAATAATTCTTCAGGCCTAACATGTGAATTTCATCAGAAACAATCAAACCATCAAAATGTGCACGTAAATCATCCATCACTTTTTTAGAGGCAACCGAAGGAATTCCCCCTGAATTAATTTCTCCGGAGGTAATAATATGACTGACCATGATTGCTTTTACTTCACCTTTTTCTTCCAAATAAGAATAAGGATAGATATCTTTTTTGCCGATTTCTGCTGCTACGACATATTTATGCGGATCTTTAACAATCAAGGTTTTGCCAGGATAATGCTTGGCCGTCGCTAACACCGATTCACTCTGCAAGCCCGTAATGTAAGCCTGCGCCAGCTCCGAGATTTCGCTTTCATTTCCCGGGAAGGATCGGCATTTCCAGATATCATCTTTTAGATCGACTACAGGAGCGAAATTCAAATTAAATCCTAGCTTATGCAAAAATTGTCCTTCCTCTACGCCTTTGGCGAACGCTTTATCCACGGTATCGATTTCTGAAGCTGGCGTAAACTGGCGGATGAATCCAAAGGGAGTCACACAACCTTCTAAGTCTGAAGTCACAAAAAAAGGAATCGCCATTTGGTATTGGAAATCAACAATGGTGTTATTAAAGACATGTTCAGTTTGCCGGGAAAATAAATGGATGCCGCCCAGCTGCATATTTCTCCAGGGCCAGTAATTCTCCTTGTCTCCCACTACCACAACCATCTGGGCAATTTTCTGCTCCATAGTCATCTTGCTCAGATCAACTACCTTATTCTTGACATCCACTGGTTTCTGCTGCGGGATAAGTAATCCTTTTGCTTTAACGATATTGAGGCAGCCTAAAATTAAAACCAGAACTAATAGCCCATACAATACTTTTAGTTGCACACTATGACTTTGTACACCATCCCTCTTTTTTTTGTTTCTCATACTAAATTCGCTGATATGCTTACCAATACGGCTGCTGTCGGCAATAATTATACGCTTTGTTATTCAACCAAATCTGTAATCCTGCTTTTGCCCCGCACATCCAATCTAAATCACCCTTAGGTTGCGCTTGACATTCTAACTGTTCCCGAGCCTGCAAGCAACATCGATCAATATCATAGAACGAAGTCATTTCGCCCTGCCATTCGATCATGCAAAGCGGTTCTTCCTTATCTAAGACATACTGTGCTTGACCTAAAGTTGGAAGTTTTACTCCCACAAACATTATCAATAAAAGCATCGCTAATAACCCTAAGGAAACATTGATAATAAACAAACTTCTCCCGGAAAGCATTACTTTAGTTAAAGCAAAAAGGTATATAAATGTATTCTGATTAAAGAAGCATGAATAGCATATGAATCATATCCAAAAACATTTGAATGAATTCTTCCGCGACATCACCGCTATCGGCGGTTTTGCAGCGTCAGTATTGCTGATCTTATTATTCATTTCTTCACCCTTATTAATTCCCTTAATCGCCGGATCAGTTATCACTGCTGGCGTGATCGTCTTGATCAGGATATTTTATTTCAAGAATCGTCCGAAAAAAGAAACATATCACACTTTCTGGGAAAGAATTGATGCCTCTTCCTTTCCTAGCCTGCACACCGCAAGAATTGTTTTTCTGGCCATTCTCTTCAGCGCCTATTTTTCTAATCGCTACCTAAGTATACTTTGCGCTATTACTGCCGCCTTAGTTTCGTATTCCAGAATTTATCTTAAGAAACATGATTGGTGGGATTTAGCCGGCGGAGTAGTATTGGGAGCGGCAACTTATTTTCTGGTAATTAAAATATTCTAGGCACAATATGTCCAAAGCAAACTTTCTCATTAAAGAAACTCCTGAATGCGGCAAGGGTATCTTCAGCAAAAAAGCGCATCCTAAAAATGAAGTGCTTTTCTCCTTTGGCAGCAAAATCGTTTCCTGGTTCAAGGCTAACCATCGCAGCATCCAGCTGGGTAAAAATAAATGGTTAAATCCCAGCAAAAAAGAATTAGGTTATTACGTCAACCATTCCTGCCAGCCTAACGCTCGGTTTAAAGCACCACATCATGTCGCTGCCTTGCGCGCCATTAAACCGGGAGAAGAAATAACCCTTGATTATGCTACCTTAGTTAATATTCCCAAATGGGATATGGACTGCTCCTGCGGAAAGAAAAATTGTCGGAAGATGGTCAAGAGCTATTCTAAATCTCCTAAAAGTATTCAAAAGAAGTATAAGGGAATTGTGTCGTTTAAACTTTCTTCCTAACTTTCATAAAATCGCCCAGAGTAAATCCATCGGACTTACCATCCTTTTCTTTCTCATAGGATTGCTCCAGATCTTCTACTACCAAAGAAACTCCTAAGGTCTTCTCCAGCCTTCGCGCAATATCCACGGAGGGCGGCATCCGACCTTGCTCCCACTTAGAAACAATACTTTCTTTTTCTTGTAAGAAGCGAGCGAAATCCTCCTGGCTTAATCCTTGCTTTTCCCGCGCCTGGCGCAATACAGAAGCATAATTATCTTTTACCCTAAAAGCCGGCTCTTTATGCATTTTTTTATGACTGACTCGTGTCACATCTGCCTTCTGCCGCAAGGTACCAAAACGCGCGCAGTTTGGACAGACATTCATCTCCACTCCTTCAACTTCCGCGGTGACTAAGCCGCCTTGTTTTCCGCACATGTCGCAGGATGCCATACTATGCTAAGAGAATAATCTCCTTTTAAAATTTTCTAGAGCCTAAACTAAATTCCATAACCTATTTAAAAGCAAATAAGCTCAATTTTCCCATGGCCAGACAGAAAATCAGGGAATTTGATGCAAAGAAATTGCTGCTAGAAAATCTGCAGCAAGAATACCAAGCCCTTCTTATTGATTCCCACACTACTATAGAAAATCTACCTACACAATACCCTTGGCTATTGCAACAAAAATTAGTCATCAAGCCTGACCAATTATTTGGCAAACGCGGAAAATTAGGATTAGTTCTCCTCGATGCTGACTTTCAACAAGTCAAAGAATACCTTAAACAACATTTGAATAGAGAAATCACTATCGGCAAAGCAACTGATAAATTAACTCATTTTTTAATTGAACCATTCATTGCCCATCAAACAGAATACTATCTCTCCATCACTTCAGAACGCGATCATGATTTAATTAATTTTTCAGAAGCCGGCGGCATTAATGTTGAAGAGAATTGGCATAAAGTCACTAAAATAGAAATACCAACCCTAGAAAAATTAAATTTAGAAAAAATAAAGGCTTCGGAAAAAATAAAAATATTTATTCAAGAAGTATTTACCATCTTCAAACAGCACCATTTCTCCTACCTAGAATTCAATCCCTTTACTCTCGACAAAAACAATAACATTGTCCTTCTAGATACTGTCGCCCAGATGGACAGCTGCGGAATAACTATGCCCTTTCCCAAACCCTTTGGCAGAAAATCTCATCCGGAAGAAGAACATATCGCTGCTTTGGATAAAGAAAGTGGAGCTTCTCTGAAACTGACTATTCTCAACCCCCAGGGAAGAATATGGAATATCCTTTCCGGCGGAGGGGCAAGCATTATTTATCTCGATGCCATCGCCAATAGCGGAAAGCAGGAAGAAATTGCTAACTACGGAGAGTATTCCGGAAATCCAACTACTGAGGAAACCTATCAATATACTAAAACTATCCTGAGCGCCATGACTAAAGAACACCACCCACAAGGAAAAGTGCTGATCATCGGCGGAGCAATTGCTAATTTTACTGACGTAGAAAAAACATTCATCGGTATCATTAAAGCCTTCCAAGAATATCAAGAACTATTACAAAAAGGGAAAGTTTCCATCCTGGTCAGGCGCGGAGGACCGAATTATGAAAAAGGCCTCAAGCTGATGGAGCAGACTGGAAAAGAACTGGGCTTGCCGATCGCGGTACATGGTCCAGAAACACCGATGACTAAAATGGTAGAAAATATTCCCGGAGCGAGCTCATGAAATTCACCAAAGAAACCACGGCAATATTTTACAATCTAAAACCATTGCCGATCCAGCAGATGCTAGACTTTGATTTTCTCTGTGCTAGAAATCCCAGCGTCTCCGCTATCGTTCATCCAGGAAGAAAAGGATTTCACAAAGCTTTTTTCGGACAGCAAGAAATTCTTATACCGGTTTATGATTCCCTACCGGAAGCAACCCAAAAACATCCTCATTCAGAAGTATTGATCAATTTTGCCTCTCACCGCTCAGCTCATCTTTCTTCCATTGAAGCATTAAAATCAGATTCACTTAAGTGCCTGGTTATTGTCGCCGAAGGAATTCCAGAGCGCCAAACTAAAGAATTAATTACTCTAGCAAAACAGCAGCGTAAACTTATTATCGGCCCCTCTACCGTCGGCGGGATTGCTGCTGGCGCATTTCGAATTGCTGGTTACGCTGGTGGAAAGATAGAAAACATTATTCGCGCCAAACTCTTCCGTCCCGGAAGCGTAGGTTTAGTTTCCAAATCCGTGGGCATGATGAATGAATTATTCAACATCATTGCCAGGACTACTGACGGCGTAAAGGAAGGAATTGCTGTAGGCGGAGATTTATTTCCTGGTTCAACTTTACTCGACCATTTACTTCGTTTTGAATCCAACCCAGAAATCAAACTTCTGGTTGCTCTGGGAGAATTAGGCGGAAAACAGGAATATGAGATTATCAAAGCTAAACAAGAAGGAAAAATAACCAAACCGCTGATTATGTGGACTCCCGGAACCTGCGCAGATATCTTTCCTTGGGAAGTGCAATTCGGCCATGCTGGAGCAAAAGCCGGAAGTAATGAAGAATCCGCTAAAACAAAAAACCAAGCCCTTAGAGAAGCGGGCATCATCGTTCCTGAATCATTCGAACAACTGGAAGAAAAAATCAAAGAAACTTTTCAAACTTTAGGACTTCCCAACTCCAATGAAAGTACACCAAAAGAAGTTCCCCTCGATTATACTGAAGCGATGAAAGAAGGAAAAGTCCGAAAAGCAACCAATATTACGTCTACCATTTCTTCCGATCTGGGAGAAGAACCAACCTATGGTAGCGTTCCCATCAGTCAAATAGCAGAAGAAAATTATTCTCTCGGAAATCTTCTCAGCTTACTCTGGTTCAAGAAAAAACTTCCATCATACTTCACTCAATTTCTGGAAAAATGCATCTTACTAACTGCCGATCACGGACCGGCTGTTTCTGGAGCGCATAATGCTATTGTTGCTTCAAGAGCAGGTAAAGATGTTATCTCTTCCTTATGCAGCGGCTTACTGACAATCGGGCCTAGATTTGGCGGAGCGATCGACGATGCCTGCCGCTATTTCAAAGAAGCAGTTGATAGCAATAAAGCCCCAGCATTATTTGTAGAAGAAATGAAAAACAAAGGAATTCCCATTCCTGGCATCGGGCATCGAGTGAAATCGATTCGCAACCCTGATAAGCGCGTAGAATTGTTAAAAGAATTTGCCAAGCAGCATTTTCCCGCCACTAAATATCTTGACTACGCCCTGCAAGTTGAAAAAATAACCACTAAAAAAGCAGAGAATCTTATCTTGAATGTAGACGGTGGTATGGCTGTGCTATTTTTAGACGCTCTCCAATCATCACAACAATTTAGCTCAGAAGAGATCAAAGAAATTATCGACATCGGCTATATGAATGGCCTCTTCGCCTTGTCCCGCAGCATTGGTATCATCGGCCACATCTTAGATCAAAAAAGAT
>DATDUF010000041.1:0-2567 GCA_035290485.1 Candidatus Nanoarchaeia archaeon | reverse complement strand
GGCTGAACCGTCTTTTGCATAAAGCCAATGAAAGATCATGGTTTTGTTGGCCGGGATATTATACGCTTTTTTCTGCCAAGCTACTTCTCCCGAGATACGATCAACGAAACCAGAAGTTCTATCACAGGAAACGGTGCTGTTGCAGAATAAGAGGTAATCAAAATTCGCTTCCGAGCTGACTTTCCAAAAGAAAGTGAGGTTTCCTGGCACCGGCAAGTTTACGGTCATGTTGATCCAGGTGATTTCGTTGTCGGCAATACCTCCTGCCTGCGCGGCATAACTTCCCTGATATACCTCAAAGATCTGATTTACCCAGTTGGCGTTTCCTCCCGTGCTCCATCCGGTTAAGTCACCTGTTTCAAAATTACCGTTGGTAACGACATCAGCGCCGTGATAATGGAGGAGGGAAAGATCTGCCGGCGCGATTTCTTCTTCTAGTTCTTGGATAGTGACATTTGATTTTTTCTCAGGATTAATTGTTACGTTAACGTACGTTTCATTAACCGGCACAGATTGATTTTCTGCTGGTACTTCAATAGATTTTTTTGGCGCCTCAAGCTCCGGAACTTTCAGGGTGGTATTCTCAGTATTCTCAATAGGCGTCGGTTCTGCAATGATCGCTCCGGTTGCAGGGTTATTTGTATCCGAGGCATCTGAACACACTTTCTGGCTGCTGCATCTCTGCACTATCCGAGGGCTGCATTGTTGTTCTACAACATCTGTACAGCTGCCGCAATTCTGTATCACTTCTTCTGTACATACTTGAGAACAGGTTTTGGTGCAAACTTCTCGTTCTACACCATTAATTTTTTCAGTATGGCAGGTAGGTGAACATTGTTCAGTGCAGCTCGGTTTTGTTTCATTTACGCATGGAGGATCACATTTCTGTATAGTTTGATTCATACAAACAGTACTAGTTTCATTCACGCAAATAGTTTTTTGCTGGCAATCGCTTTCCGGAAGGGTAACCCCGACTACCGCACCAGTAAGACTGCTTCCGGAATTTCCGCTGGAATATTTTTCCAAGAAATGCGTGAAGGTATGTGCAGCAGCACTAATTTCCTTTCCAACTATCCTGATCCAGGAATCTTCTTGCACGGCCAGAACCGGTTCGGATTTTTCCAGATTAGAATTATGCAGAAGCAATCCCATAAAAGTAAATAACACTATTATCAAAGAGATTGCCCCTCCTATTTTGATATTACTTCGCTGTTTCTCTTCTTGTTCTAACGCTCGGATCTTTTCGGTAATTCTCTGCAATCCCGCTTGAGCTTGTTGTATCTCTCCTGCTTCATATTCTAAGAGGGTGCGCAATTGCTGTTCGTCTTTCTTCCTGGTTCGAGATTGTTTCTCCATCCGGTACAGATAAAGTGTTTTTTCTCTTTTCTGCGTCAGAGACTTGATAGTTTTCTCTACCTCGGCTTTCCTCTTGTTCAAATTGGTAATGTCTTTATGCTGATTCATGTGTATGCTTATCTCGAGCTCTCTTCATCAAAACTGCAATAGTATTCGGGGTCTTGTGCAGCAGTTTGGCAATTTCTCTGTTAGGAAGGTGATGGACAGAATTTATGTAATAGACAATACTTTCTAGAAAACTATATTTACGGCTTTTGAAAATAGACAAAGGAAGAAAATATCGTTCATCTTGAATCAGAAAAACTTGTTTTTTCTTTTTCCAGGATCGCTGATAAGTCGCCCAGACACTTTTTTGATCGCGGTGAAGCTCCCGAGCAATTTCGAGGAAAGAAAGTTTTTCATTTTCCTTCAGAAACTTATATAGTGCTTCGGCTGGATCTAAGGAAGAAAAGAAAATAGACAAAGGAATTGATGCTTCCTGCTTCGCTTCTTGAAAAGTTTGAATTAATTCAGGCAGCTGCAAGCCTTGCTCCTGATGAAGCCGCTGCAGAATAATTTTTAACAGATGCTGGGAACTGATCGTAGATAGAAGCGCATCTAACAGTACATCTCCCTCTCTTTTGCTCGATTTTTCCAAACTTTAGCTGAAGCAAGGAAATTTCTTATATAAATCTTTTGTTTATTTTTATTAACAAATAAAGAATAAAATTCTATTTTTATTAATATAAATAGTTATTTATTGAAAACTATTCTCGATATATTAATAAAAAACTTATTTTTATCATCAAGAGTCTTCAGTAATCTTTGACGAATTAAAGTGGGTTAAAGGACAATAGAGCTAAGTTGGAATCAAAAACTATTCCTTCCTCAGCCTCAAAACCTTTATATAACAGTTTGACTTATCTAAAAATAAAAAAAGTGGTGTAGATGGCTAGAAAGAAGTCAGGTCGCGTTAAAAATTCACGGAGAAAAAAATTTCGCAGGCGAAGCAATGACGTTTCCACTAAAACTCTGATGGTGATGGTCATTTTAGTTTTGGTTTTCAGCCTGCTAAGTATAGGGATGTATGTCTATGCATTCTATAGTAATTCTGCAAAAATTCCTAAATCTCAATCAGGATCTCCTGTTATTACGGAAGAAAAACCAGCAGCAGCAGGCATGGCTACTATACAGATTATTAAGCCTCCGAAGGACTCGGAAAACTAAAAGGT
>DATDUF010000040.1:0-6010 GCA_035290485.1 Candidatus Nanoarchaeia archaeon | reverse complement strand
ACTTCGTTCAGCAGCACAGAATTTGCTCGTGGAATTCAATATACATGATGTTCTCCACTTAAAGTATTTTGATCAACCTTTTCTCAAAAGGTTGGATGAAAAGGGGCCCCAAAGAGGGGGTGAGGGTGGTAGAATTCTATGGGACCCCTGCTCACATCGTGACACTATTGCCCAAACGTGTGGTTTACACCTGTGTATAGCAAAGCACAAATAATATATAAATGTTACTATTTAGTATACTGGTTGCTTAAAAGTATCAATTACTACGTTTAAGTGATTAGCCGAAATTTCAATTTTTCCCAAAAAACTCCTTCAACAATCCCTGATATTCTTTCGTCACCCTTAATCCTTCCCGCGGCAGACAAGCATAATAATTCTGCCAGGCAAAGCGTTCATCCAAGTAAATCACGGCGCCTTTGTCAGTTTCACTTCTAATGCATCTTCCAGCCGATTGAATGCATTTAGACATGGCCGGATAGATGTAGCCGTAATCCCAGCCTTTGCCGAATTTCTCTTCATAATATTTTACAATTTCTTTAGTTTGCAGATCAGGTTTTCCTAGAGGTAATCCAACTACAACTACGCCGTTCAATAAATCACCGGGAAAGTCTACTCCTTCGGCAAAGTTTGCTCCAGACACTCCTAGAAGTATGCCGCCTTGATTTTTATGTGCCTTGAATTCTGCCAAAAATGTATTTTTGTCTTCCGTAGTCATTTCTTTTTTTTCGAAGAATAGTTTTTTGGGAGAACGCAAATGATTGGCAATAGAATCTCGTAGCTGATACGATGGAAAGAAGAAGGCGATATTACCGGGAACAAGAGCAGCGATTTCAGTGCACATTCCGGCAATCTTCTGGAACATAGCTTCGCCGCGCAAATTATATTTAGTGCTGGTTTCCGGAATAACTACGCTGAGTTTATTTTCTGGCGGGAACGGAGATCCGTACTCTTTTTCCACCGCTCGGGTAATGCCTAAGATATCACGATACATAAACAATGGCGTAAGAGTACCGCTCATGATTACGCCCGTAAAAATTTGCTTGAAGATCGGCTCAGTAATGATGCGGGGATCAAGACATTGATAACTTAAGGTGGTGACCGGGCCATAGTTGGTTTCTTTTTCCACTAGCATCCTGGCAAATCCTTTGTCTTCGCCTTTCCAGGCTTCAAGGAAAGCAGCAATGCCGCCCAGATAACTTTTCTTTTGCTTGCGGCGCACTTCTTCTGCGGCTAACTCCAGCTCATTAATCAATTCATCGTAGTCAACTACCGCTTTAACTTTAGACATAAAATCATCTTTTGCTACTAGATTTTCTACAGAGCCAAAATTATTTTCAGAAGATTGAACCAGCTCATTGAGAATGCGCACTAATTCCTGCAGCCAGAATAACATCCCATTAAAACCAAATTTCTTGGCTTCCAGCACCGCGTTCTTGATAGTGATACTGTTTAAGGCTGAGCTCAGCACATCAACTACTCGCGCAGGAAGGTTATGGCCTTCATCTACAATGACAATAACATCTTTCATCTCTAGTTCTAATTTATTAAAAAAATTCTGCTGAATAAAAGGATTGAACAAATAATTATAATCAGCGATAATAACTGTAGCAGTTTTGGCCATAGCAATAGCAATTTCATAGCCGCACATTTTCTCTTCCCGCGAAAAGTTCATGATTTCTTGATTATGCAGAGGATAACGCTGCTGCAAATCACTTAATGCTTTTTTTGCTTCTACGGTCAGTTGTTGTTTATTTTTGACATTGTTGTAAAATTCACATTCCCCACGACCGACAATGGTCTTACAGAAATCATTGAAATCATTTCCGAACAGGCCGGCAATCTCCTGGCTGCACATGGAACGCTTTCCCACCAGATCAATAGTAGTAAAATAAATTCCTTTTTGTTTGATCTCGCGTAACGTTTCTACAGCGATAGCATGTTGGGTGTGTCGACTGGTAAGAAAAAGTACACGCTTCTTTTTTTCTAAGGCATGATGCAAAGCTACAGACAAAGCCGTGGCAGTTTTTCCTAAACCCGTTGGCGCGTGTGCCAGTAAAATCTTTTCTTGCTGAAAAGCACTATCAATATCCTGTAACAATTTTCCTTGTTCAGCGCGGATCTGTGGATAGGGAAAAAAATCCTTTACAGCAAGGTTGGGAGAAGAATCCATATTGCTCTGAGGAAAGCAAGTCATTAAAAATGATTCTGTTTTTTAGACTATAATTCACAAGATCTTATTCACTACTGCGCTGCTATACAAAAGGTTTATTAACTATTCTACAAAACATGTTTTAGAATAGATAAATGTTTAAATATAAGATTGAAGCCTCATTTTTTGAAGAGGCTGGTGGGTTGTAGAAAGTGTGAAGTACACTTTCTAACATGTAGAAAAATTTTTCTGCGTGTAAGAGATAATTTGGGGGTGTCCAATTTGAATAAAACAAATAACAAGCCTATCTTCGATGTATTTTTTCGAGAGAAGCCAGCCATGATGCTGGTAGAGTTAAAGAATGCCAATGAAAACGTGTATGCTTCTGTTTTGGCAAAACAAATCGACTGCACTTATTCACATGTAGTCAAGATTTTGCAGGAAATGCAAAAATCAGATTTGATCCGTTTCAAGAAAGAAGGAAGATTAAAGTTATTGGAATTGACCAAGCGCGGTCATGAGATTGCTTCTAATATTGAAAGTATACGAACAATGTTGTAAGTATTTTTTTTATTATTATTCTTTAAATATTCTAAAATTTCATATATAATTTATTTTTAATTAAGGATTTTCTACTATAGAAAAAGAAGGTAAAAATAAAATTAAAAAAACAAAATTAAAGTTTATTCCAGATAAATCTTTAATCTATCCATGTCTAACTTCCAATCTGCTGGAAGTTTTTCATTGCGCTGGTAGTACTTAACCAAGCGTCTGATCTTGGAGTTAGTTAACAATAATCCGCGTTTAGCAGTTTGATCTTGCTTGTTCTTTTCCATATGACGTTGGATGTAAACCATTTTCTTAATGAGATTTCGTAAATCTTCCGGCATTTCTTTAGTTAATCCTTTTTCATTTAAAATGCTGGAAACTTTTTTTCCGGTTACTGCCTTAACGCTTCCGACTCCGTGCGCGTCCCGCAATAAGAGACCAATTTCAGAAGTATTCTTTCCTGCTTTGGAATATTTAACAATTAATTTTTCTACATCTGGTCCTTTGTACGGTGCCCAAGAGGGGATTTTCTTTACTGGTTTGGTGCTTCCGCTTTTTCCGCGTGCTCGTGAATGCATTTTTGCCATATTATTTTACCTCGGTTATTTAATTCGAGAATGAGTAGTATTACTTCATCTTCTCCAGTATGTGCAAGCCGTGACCGACACATCTCTCGAATGGTAGTTTATTATGGAGTTTATTTATAAAAGTTTTGCCAAATGTGAGAAGAGTGTGCTAATTTTGAAAAAAATTAGCCCCGAGCGGATTCGAACCGCTGTCAAAGCCTCCAAAGGGTTCTAGCTGAGCGTAAAACTTTAACAACTCAGGCTCTATCCTAGTCCGCTAGACGACGGGGCTGTAAGTTAGGCTTAAAGCTCCTACTCCCTTTATAAAATTTTTGACTTTTTCAAGATAAATTCTAACCGCAAGCTATAAATATCTAAAAACAATAGTTCAAAAAAAGAGGAGATTAGATTGAAAAAAAGTATCATTGTTTTTGGAATGTTGCTTTCACTTAGTTCTATCCTGGTCGGGGCAGAAACCCTTCCTACGGGAGAATTGGTCTTACCAGACAATTTTCTCACTAATGCCCTCCAACCGATCCTGCAGAAAATAAGCTTGTTGGTAGGAGGAATCTTTGGTGTCTATGTGATCCTGGCCTTAATGCAGGTTTTTAGGGAAAGAAAAAAAGTAAAGCTGCTGCAGGATATCCGTAATGACTTAGACTTGCTCACCAAGCATTTCGGTGTAAAACATTCTCATGAGAGGAAAAGTCTCTTTAGAAAGATACTTAGCATCTTCCATTTTGATTCTGAAGAAAATAAGAAGACCAAAAAATGAAGATTACCATCAAGCCTGAAGTGTTCCAGAAAATTGATCCGCAATTTAGGGTGGGATTTATTCTGGCCAGCGGAATCGATAATAAAAGTAAGGCCAAGAAAGTTGATCATCTTCTTACCGACATGCAGAAAGCAGTGCTCTTAAGTTTTAACACAGATACCGTCAAGACGCATCATTTGATTTCTCCCTGGAACTCAGCCAAAGAAGAGTTTGGTCCAAAAGCTAAACATTATCATACTTCTGTAGAGTTGTTGTTACAAAAAGCATTGCGCAAAGAAAAATTACAGGCCAAGGATACTATTACTGCTCTTTTACGATATCTGGCCTTGAAACATATTGTTCCCTTCGGCGTGGACGATCCAGCGAAAATAAAAGGTGAGATTAGTTTTGAAGTCAAGAAAGGAGACCTGCAATACCGCGATGCTAGTCAAGTGCTGGGAAAAAAACTGGATTACTGGAAAAATAGCAAAACTGCAGTCAAAGCCAGTTCAAAATCTGCCCTGATTCATTTTGAATTTCTTCCTCCCGTGAGCATAGCAAAACAACGAGAAATCCTGACTGAAGCAGTTGAACTAATCAAAGCCTTCTGCGGCGGGAAAACAAAAGTAGAAGTAGTGGATAAGAAAAAGAATCCGATAAATCTTTAATTATCTGGTAAAATATATAAAACAAGTTTGTTTCTGATACGATATGAATT
This sequence comes from Candidatus Nanoarchaeia archaeon, assembly GCA_035290485.1. Classification (GTDB taxonomy): domain Archaea; phylum Nanobdellota; class Nanobdellia; order Woesearchaeales; family GW2011-AR9; genus JACPIL01. The sequence continues at coordinate 1,274 of DATDUF010000040.1, read as the reverse complement.
TTAAAGAAGAAATAATCGGATTATTGAAGAAAGAAACCAAGCTTTCCGAAGAGGAATTAAGCAATTTACTGGCTGTTCCGCCTGATCCTAAACTAGGAGATTATGCTTTTCCTTGCTTTAAGTTAGGTAAGAATGCAAAGGAAGAAGCAGAGAAACTGAAGGGAAAAATAAAACTTCCTGATTTTGTTTCTAAAGTTGAAGTTGCTGGGCCGTATTTGAATTTTTATATCAAACCTCAGAGTTTAGCTAAAGAAACGTTAACTTCTATCTACAAACAAGCTCAGAAATATGGCCAACCATCAAAGTATAAAGGCAAAAGAATAGTGATCGAATATTGTGGGCCTAACACCAACAAGCCCTTACATCTGGGACATATTCGTAATATGGCTCTGGGCAACTCCGTATACAAGATACTTTCTTTCATCGGAAATGAAGTACATCCGGTCAATATCATCAATGATCGAGGAATTCATATCTGTCAATCTATGTTAGCGTATCAGAAGTGGGGACATCATAAGGAGCCAGAGAAGAAAGGCGATCATTTCGTGGGAGATTTTTATGTTATGTTTGCCAAACATGCTAAAGAAAATGAAAAACAGGCCGAGTTACTTAAGAACGAAGCCCAGGAATTATTATTGAAATGGGAACGTAACGATAAAGAGACCAGAGCACTCTGGAAAAAAATGAATTCCTGGGTGTTAGCAGGGTTTGCAGAAACATACCGGCGTTTTGGCATCTCTTTTGAAAAAGAATATTTTGAATCTGATTATTATATGCACGGAAAAGAAGTAGTGCATGAAGGTTTTAAAAAAGGTATATTTCAAAAAGATCCAAAGAACGGCGCTATCATAGCACCGTTACAGCAATTCAAACTTCCGGATAAAGTCTTATTGCGGGGAGATGACACTTCCGTTTACATCACGCAAGACATGTATTTAGCAACCATGCGTTATCGTGAATTCAAATTCCAGCAGATGATGTATGTAGTTGCTTCAGAACAGAAACTGCATTTTCAACAGTTGTTTAAAATTTTGGAGCTTCTAGGCAAAGAATATGCTCAAGAGATGTATCATCTCAGTTATGGCTTAGTTAACTTGCCGACAGGCAGGATGAAATCTCGTGAGGGAACAGTTGTTGATGCTGATGATATCATGGATGAAGTCGCAGGAATGGCAACAGAAGAAATAAAAAAACGCCATCCTCATCTAGCTCAGAAAGAAGTTGCCGAACGTGCTGACCAAATCGCTCTGGCCGCTATCAAATTTTTTATGTTG